>JAZMZW010000124.1:0-4502 GCA_045586205.1 Faecousia sp.
TGAAAGAGTTTTGGTAATGGTAAACTCCAAGCTGTTTTCCGCTAAAACAATTTCTATGCTTTTAATTTTATCAACAGGATTTTTAAGCTCGTATGTTTTTCTTCCGCAACCTGTAAAAGACAATAAAACAAGGAAAATCCAACCAACGAATAATATTCTTTTCATAATACACTCCTCTCAAGAAATCAAGGCGCAATTAAATACAGTCCTGCCACAACATCAGAACCTTCGTAATATCCGGTGGTACGACTTACTCCACCGAAGAACCCGGCTGACCTCTCCCACGGCAACGAATAATATGTTTTCGAAGAGGGGTTTACAGGACAGGGGACGGTTCTCTGTCCTGATGGCAAAAGTTTGTTTTATTCCAATAATTTAAGGAAAGCAGTATAAAACGATAGACAAAAAGTTCAACAAGACGTAGAACCGTCCCCTGCCCTGCAGTTGGTTGTTATCAAACTGTGTACTGCGTACGATTCTGCCACTGCTGTCGTATTCGAAAAGATAGTTCATATCGGATGCAGCACCGGTGCCGTAGGTGACTTTAGCCAATGCGCCGTCTGCACTGTAATAATTATTAACAACCTTTTCGGTATCATTATATACGATTTTGACCGGTCTGTCAAACTTATCATATTCGTAAGAAACAGAATCCCCGTTGGCATAGGTCATCTTTTCAAGATTTCCGCCGCCGTCAGTCGAAGCATTGATATCTTCATATTCGTAGCTTACAAGATTCCGGTTTCCAACAGAAATAGAAGTATTTTGATCCCAATCATTATAGGCAAAATTGTAGGTTTGGTACAGCGGGGTTAACTCTGTCTTGATTTTACACGAAAATAACCCAATAGTCGAATGTGCCGCAAAAAGAAAAAAGGAGCCATGCCGTAGCACAGCTCCTTGAGGGATGTGGTGGATTATATATCTGAACGCAAGATGCTTATGATCAGCGTCATAGAAACAGAAAATCCGAACGCTGTTCCCATAGGAACAAAGTTCGGATTTGATCTGTTTGGTGACCCGTACGGGACTCGAACCCATGTTACCGCCGTGAAAGGGCGGTGTCTTAACCTCTTGACCAACGGGCCTGGTAGCGGCAATCTGACTCGAACAGATGACACTCCGGGTATGAACCGAATGCTCTACCAACTGAGCTATGCCGCCGTGGACTGTCCCTGTCGAAACAGCATGGTGATTATAGCCTATAAATTGCGATTTGTCAAGAGTTATTTTTAATTTTTTAAAAAAATTTTATTTTTCTTTCCAAAGCGCCTTTATTCTGCCACATCGGCTTTATCCCGGATGTTCTCTGTCTTAATGGCACAGATCTTTCCGCCCACATTTGCCACAAGGACGTCCATGGAGCAGTCGTGGGCCTCTGCAGCGTAGACAGTATACTCCACATGGACACGGAACAGACGGGTCACAGGCTCATCGATCTCATAGCGTTCCTTCAGCTCTGCTCCGATTTGTCCTACCGCCAGTTCCTCATAGCTTGTGGCCAGGGTTACACAGCGTTCCACATTCTCATAGCCCAGAGGACGCAGAGAGCCGTGCATCTTGCTGTGGACGCACTGGGAAGCGGAAGCATCGTCATTGGTGGCTACCGCCTGCACAAACTGCTCGGCAACTTGAGTATAGCGTTCCTCGTTACGGAAGAACTGTACCTGTCCCACAAAGATGGCAATGGCTGTCATCAGCAGGATCAGAACCAGCGGGAAGATCCATTTGCGATTGGGTGTGGTACTCTTCTTCCGCACCATCTTCTCTGCAATGGAGAGATTGTTGGTGGTACGGTTGTAGGCCTGAGGCTTCTTGCCGGTCTGCTTCGGAGCCGGATTTTTGGACTTACTAACCTTCTCAGGGGCTTTTTCCGTCTTGTTGGAGGTCTTATCCTTCTTGGGTGCAGTCTTTTTGTCCGGCACTTCCTTGCCGGTCGGCTTGGTAGCTGTGGCGGGCTGCTTGCTCCCGGAGGATTTGGCTTGTGCAGAACTGCTCTTTGTCTGCACTCCCCTTTCCCCGGGCATGGGAACTTTCTTCTGCTCGGCGGTTTTCTGTGCCTGCTCCTTGGGAGGGGCAGGCTTTTCCACAAAGCCGGTGGGTCTGAAATATTCCGTCAAAGATAAGGTCGATCCGCAGTAGGCGCAGACCTTTGCCTTATAGGCATTTCCTTTTCCGCAATTTCCGCAATTCATAATGTCGTTCCTTTCTTTTTTGAACCATTTTGAAATGCTTATGATTTGTCGAATATTATAACAGATTTTCCTTTAAATGTCAACAAATCATTCCTTTGTGACCTACTATGTGACCGTCATGGTAAACGACCTGGTGCAGTCAAGCTATGATTTCCTCAAAAGAGGCAACGAATTCTTCCTGGATGCCATCCGCATTTACGATCCCATTGATGTGACCCCGGGGAACAAGGCTACCGCAGGCTCCGATTCCGCTGTGGCATACGCCGCCTATCTGGCAGATGTGGAAGCACATCCCATAGTGCAGGAGATCCGCCAGATCCTCCTTTCCGCAGAGGATTTCAACTCTAACGGAAAGATCCAAGACGGCGCAGTCTTTGTAGACTATGCCACGATCCCCGCAGTCAACGGCCCTGTTACGGGAGAGGATGTATCCGATCCCGCTCTGGATCACGAAATGGGTAAAGAAGACAATCCCGCCCATGTGACCTCCGACATTCTGACCTACAACAAGATTGGTCCTAACAACGAGACCTATTTAGGACCTCAGCAGTTGGTAGCCTTCCAAATTCTGGTCTACTCCAACCGAGTTCCCTACCGTCTGGATATCGGTGCCAAGTCCATTGTGGGTGACACCACAAAGCTTCTTGTAAAAACATGGGATACCTCCTCCAAGCTGGAGCGTAGCTATCGCACAACGATCCAAGGCCCAAGCCACCAGTATTACAGTCTCTATTTGGCCAACGATGTATTCAAGAGCACGCGAGACGAGAACGGAGTCTCTTGCTACATGACCACAGTACTGATCACCAATCCCACTGCCAAGAGCAGTACTGCTGCGGCAAATATCCTGTCTATCACAGATGTAAAGGCCGCCTTCAGAGACCCGGTTACTTATACCAAGCCTACCGGGAAGAAAGCTGCAACCATGGACAGCGAAGCCGCACTTTCCGATGAAGAGACCCTTTCCATCCGCTTCGTCGTTCCCGGAGACCTGATGGAACAGCTCACTCCCGTTCTGGAAGAGCTGAACGGCATTTGTCGGGAGCATGTTCCCGGAGACTGGGAGCCTCATCTCCAACCCGGTGTGGGTGTGGAAGGCTCTTCCGTGATCCGTTGCACCCTGTGCGGCCTCATTCTGGAAAGCAAGGCTGTTGCTCCTGTTTCCGATCTTGCCTTTAAGGGCGCTTCCGTATCCCTCCACTCCGATCTTTCCATCCACTACAAGGTTAGCGAAAGCTACTTCACGGAATCGGGCTACACTGATCCCTATGTGCTGATCGAAGTAGGAGACCAAGAGATCCGTTTGGAGGACTATGAGATCGAAAAGGGACTGTATGTTTTCACCCATGCCAACATTGCTCCCCATGAAATGGGCGACACAGTCCGTGCCACCCTCTATGCATGGCATACTGGGGAACTGTACAGTTCTCCCGTGAAGGAATACAGCGTTGCCACCTATTGCTACAACATGCTGGAAAAAGCAACGGGAAACAGCTATGCAACACTGCGTACCCTCTTGGTGGACATCCTCCATTACGGTGCAAAGACTCAGGAATACATGGGCTACCGCTTGGACAGCCTCTGCAATGCTTCCCTCACAGAGGAACAGCTTGCTTGCGGCACAACCGGCTCCCGTAAGTTCAGCACCCTGCAGGATCGTGAGTATGTGAAGGTAGCAGAGCCCTCTGTCCTCTGGCTGGGTGTCGGCCTGAATCTCCGTGAGTCTGTGGCTATGCGCTTCAAGATCGAAACAGAAAGCTATGAAGGTCTGCGGGCGGAATTCCGTCTGGCAGATGAGATCTATTCCGTAGAAGCCAAGGACTTTGACTACAGAGAAGACGGCACATACATCCACTTCTACAGCCTTACCGCCGCCCAAATGAGTGAGCCTGTGTATGTCACCCTCTACCGGGGCGAGGAGCAGGTAAGCCACAGCTTCCGCTACAGTGTAGAATCCTACGCCTACTCCATGGAAGGCAACGGCAGTATTCCCCACCTTGCAGAGCTGGTCAAAGCCATGATGGCCTACGGCGACTCCGCAAGAGCCTACGCAGAAAGCAACAAGTAAAGGAAAACCACCACTAAAACAAGCCCCATTCTCCGTGCCCCCCCGACACAGAGAATGGGGCGGTTTATATAAGTTGCCGACAGAAAGCGGACAGTTACACATTTCAGTTTATCGCTCTGTTTACCGATGCGGTAGGCACTAAAGCCTCCCTTGTGTAAAGGGAGGTGGCACGGCGTAGCCGTGACGGAGGGATTGTGCGGTAAGCACTATAACATAAAATAAAATCAATGCGAAACCGA
>JAZMZW010000125.1:0-4358 GCA_045586205.1 Faecousia sp.
ACTGAAATTTGCAGGGTGACTTACATGTGCTTTGCCCATAAATTTCAATCCGTGGCGTAGCCACACATCAATTATTCATCAGCGTAGCGACTTCAATATTCATGATTCATTCGCTCCAACAGAGCGATAAACTGAAATTGGCTGTCGTTTACGGATTTATAATCCATCACCGCAGGTGATACCTCGAGGATCCATTCGGCCGTCCGTTCCCTACGGTTGTACGGGGTGGACTGTCGGATAAGTAAAAAAGAACCGATTGCAAGGGTGTTCCTTGCGATCGGTTCTTTGGGATTTAACTTAGATAGCCTTCTTAGCGGTCTCCACCAGAGCTGCGAAAGCGGCGCTGTCGTGGATAGCCAGCTCGGAGAGGGACTTGCGGTTCATCTCGATGCCGGACTTCTTCAGACCGTTCATGAAACGGGAGTAGTTCAGACCGTAGGGCTTAACAGCAGCGCTGATACGAGCGATCCACAGACGGCGGAAATCTCTCTTCTTGTGCTTACGGCCAACGTATGCGTAGACAGCGGACTTCTTGACAGCCTGCTTAGCCATCTTGAAGTGGGTGGACTTGGAGCCCCAGTAGGACTTAGCCAGCTTCAGGACCTTATTTCTTCTCTTGCGCGTCATCATCGCGCCTTTAACTCTTGCCATTTCTTAATATCCTCCTATTCCGATTATTTGTACGGGATCATCTTCTTGATGGCCTCGACATTGGTGACATCAGCGTAAGTCGTGCTTCTCAGGCGGCGGCCACGCTTGGTGTCCTTCTTGGTGAGGATATGGCTCTTGAAAGCGTGAGCTCTCTTGACTTTACCGGTCTTGGTGAGATTGAATCTCTTCTTTGCACCGCTATGGGTCTTCAGTTTCGGCATGGTACTTCTCCTTTGTAATTATTTAGCACTTTTCGAGGACAGGAAAATAGACATATTTCTGCCTTCGAGCTTGGGTTTCTTGTCCAGATTGGATACTTCGGCACATCCCTCTGCAAAGCGGATCAAAAGCTGTTCGCCGATCTCGGTGTGAGCCATCTCACGGCCGCGGAAACGGACGGTGACCTTAACACGGTTGCCTTCGGTCAGGAATTTGCAGGCATTGCGCATCTTGGTATTCAGGTCGTTGGTGTCAATACCTGGAGACATGCGGATTTCCTTGATCTCCACGACTTTCTGATTCTTCTTGGCTTCTTTCTCTTTCTTGAGCTGGTCAAAGCGGAACTTTCCGTAGTCCATGATCTTGCAGACCGGGGGGACAGCGTTGGGAGAGATCTTTACCAGATCCAGTTCCTGTTCCTCTGCCATGGCCAGAGCGGCCTCTGATGTAACAATACCGACCATGACGCCATCTGCGCCGATGAGTCTGATTTCCTTGTCACGAATTTCTTCGTTGAGCTGATGATCTAATTTGCCGATGGTAAGCACCTCCATTATACGACAAAAAGTGCGGACGCCAACAGCACCCGCACACACAGACCCAGTCCCATAAAGGAACCGGAAATCTCAGTATCAAACCTCTTCGCCTTAGCCTGAGGTGAGGACGGTGCTGCCGACCTTCTTCGTTTTGCTCACACAGTATATCATTTTTTCTACTGTTTGTCAAGAGATATTTTTCATTTTTTTCTTGCAAAATGAGGAAAATGTGGTATGATAGGAGCAGAAATCGAAAAAAGGAGGGAGTGTCTGTGCAGTATGCTCCTATCGGGGTCTTTGACTCCGGCTTAGGTGGGATCAGTGTCCTTCGGGAGCTTGTGAAGCTGCTTCCCGGGGAAGATTTTTTATATTTCGGCGACTCCGCAAACGCTCCCTACGGCTCACGGAGTACGGAGGAGATCCGGGAACTGACCCTGAAGCACGCAGAGAATTTCTTTGCCCGTGGGGCAAAGGCTCTGGTGGTTGCCTGTAATACCGCCACCTCTGCGGCCATTGACCGACTCCGCGCTACCTATCCCGAAAAAATCATCATCGGCATCGAGCCTGCCCTGAAGCCTGCGGTGGATCGCTTCCCCGGGGGCAAAATTCTGGTCATGGCAACAGAAGCCACCCTGCGAGAGAAGAAATTCGCCGCTCTGCTGGAAAAGCACTCCGCCCACTGCGAGATCCGCAAGTGTCCCTGCCCGGAGCTGGTAGCCTTTGTGGAGCGCGGAGAGCTGGACAGCCCCGCCCTGCACGAGGTCCTTCTGCAGGAGCTGGAAGAGCATCTGTCCCCCCTGCCCCAAGCTACGGTACTGGGATGTACCCACTACCCCTTCCTGAAACCCGCCATCGCCAAGGTTGTAGGCCGGGACTGCGCCCTTTTAGACGGCTCCGAAGGCACAGCCAGAGAAACCAAACGCCGCCTAAGCCAAGCCGACCTGCTGTCAGACTCTCAGCACGGGATCGTGGTCATTGAGAACAGCTTGCACAGTGATGAACTGCTCAACCTCGCAAGAAAGCTGCTGAAATTGAAAGAATGAATATTGAAGGATGAATAATGAATAATTGATGTATCGACTTCGTCGATGGATTTAAATATTTCTCTTTTCATAATGATAGTCAAAAGCAACCTCCGACTGCTCGTGTCGAAGGTTGCTTTCTTTTTGTTTGTTATAGATTATAGGCAATTTTCAATTTAGGCAACTGTCCACTGTCAACTTTCAACTGTCAACTCGGAATCATTGTCCATTGTCAATTGTCAATTTTCAATTGATCAAATGTACTGTTGCTTGATGACATCAATGACGCCTCTGGTGGTCAGGCGGAGGGTGGGGATGACGGGGAGGGACATGAAGGACAGGGTCATGAAGGGATCAATGCCACGGGAGACACCCAGACGGAAGGCCTGCTCCTTGGCAATTTCCAGCTTGTTATTGATGGTCACAAGGCTGTCATCGCTCATAAGACCTGCGATCTCCAGAATGACCTCGCCCAGCACCTTGCCGTTCTCTACCACGGTGATACCGCCGCAGTTCTCTACGATGCGGTTGGCGGCATAGGCCATGTCTTCCTCATTTGTACCTACAACAATGATGTTGTGGGAGTCATGGGAAATGGAGGTTGCCACTGCGCCGGATTGGAGGCCGTAGCCCTGAATGTAGCCCAAACCGATGTGGTGGGTGTTCTTGTGACGCTCAATGACGGCGATCTTCAGGATATCCTTCTCCACATTGACCTCGGTAGCATAGCCGTTGTCTGTGGAAATGATCTCACCGGGGACTAAGCCGATAACACCGCGGGGACGGACATCCCGGAAGTCTTCCGCAGTCAAATGTGCCACATGGAAGGTATCGTGGGCACGCTCCACCAGATAGTTCTCAATGTTGGGAGTCTCGAAGTTCTGTACCTCGCCGTTACGGCAGGTCAGGACACCCTTCTTGAAAACCAGCTCCACATTGAAGTTCTCAAAATTGTCGATAACCGCAAAGTCTGCCAGATAGCCGGGAGCGATAGCGCCACGGTTGTTGAGGGCGAAGTAACGGGCAGGGTTATGGCAAGCGGTCTTTACAGCCACGATGGGATCTACACCCAGACCGATGGCCTTCTTGATAATGTAGTCGATGTGACCCTTCTCCAGCAGGTCGGAGGGGTGCTTATCGTCGGTGCAGAACATGCAACGGTCATAGTAGGGCTGCTTCAGCAGATCTGCCAGAGCATCCAGATTTCTTGCGGCTGTGCCGTCACGAACCATGATGAACTGACCGTTGCGGATCTTGTTCATGGCATCGTCCATATCGGAGCATTCGTGGTCGGAGTAGACACCTGCGGCAATGTAGGCAGCCAGATCCTTGCCGGTGAGGCCGGGAGCGTGGCCGTCGATCTTCTTGTGGTGTGCCTGTGCGGCAACGATCTTGGAAATGACCTCTGTATCACCGCCCACAACACCGGGGAAGTTCATCATTTCCGCCAGACCCTGAACTCTGCCGTGGTCGTAGAAGGAGTCGATGGCACGGTAGTCCAGATTTGCACCGCTCTCATCCAGAGGGGTGGCAGGGACACAGCTGGGGAGCATGAAGCGCACATCAATGGGCAGACCCTCGGTGGCCTGAAGCATGTAGTCAATGCCGTCGGTGCCCATGACATTGGTGATCTCGTGGGGGTCGGTAATGACGGTAGTGGTGCCGTGGGGAATAACGGCCTTAGCGAATTCCTTGGGGGAGACCAGGGAGGACTCCAGATGGATATGGGCATCAATAAAGCCGGGGCAGACGATCTTGCCGGAGACATCGATCTCAGTTTCCCCCTCATAGGAGCCCATGCCTACGATCTGTCCCTTGGCGACGGCAATGTCACCTTGGCACAGCTCGTTGGAGAATACATTGACATATGTAGCGTTCTTGAGAACCAGATCTGCCTTCTTACGGCCGGTGGCTACCTCAACAAGATACT
>JAZMZW010000126.1:0-18698 GCA_045586205.1 Faecousia sp.
CAATCGTCCCGGAAGCCATAATTCCAATCCATCACCGCAGGTGATACATTCATAGCGTAGCTATATCATACCGTAGGTATATCATATCGAAGATATATCATACCGCAGGTATATCATTATCCCCGTTTCCTTAGTAGTTGACAAATATGGGGAAATGGGGTATAGTATACTTATCCTGTGGTACGCTTTTTGCCACTTGTAAAGGAGTCGATATATATGGATTATTACCTCCCTATGATCCGCTGTGAGGCTGTGACCAAGCATTACGGCTACCTCTGTGCGCTGAATAATTTCAATCTGAACCTTCCTGCCGGTCGTGTCATTGGCCTCCTTGGGCCTAACGGCTCCGGCAAAACCACCCTGCTGAAGATCCTTGCCGGTCTCCTTCAGCCCACCTCCGGCGAGGTGGAGATCTGCGGTGTTCCCGTTGGCCCTCAGAGCAAGGCTCTGGTCAGCTATCTGCCGGATCGGATGTTCTATGCCGACTGGATGCGCACCAAGGATCTACTGAATCTGTTCCAAGACTTTTTCGAGGATTTCCGCATGGATCGCGCCCTGCATATGTGCTCCACCCTGTCCATCGGTATGGATATGAAGATCAAGAGTATGTCCAAAGGTACGAAGGAAAAGCTTCAGCTGATCGTCGCCATGGCAAGACGGGCACAGCTTTACCTGCTGGATGAGCCTATTGCCGGTGTTGACCCTGCGGCGAGAGAGTTTATTCTGAACACCATCATGAGCAACTGCGAGCCCGACAGCACGGTGCTGATCTCCACCCACCTGCTGACGGATGTTGAGCCCATCCTCCACGAGGCCATTTTCCTGCGGAAGGGCGAGGTCGTTTGCTATGATACGGTGGAGCATCTCCGTGAGCAGGAGGGCAAGAGCCTTGACGAGCTGTTCCGTGAGATCTTCCGCCATATGGAAGGGAATGGAGGTATGTGGCAATGCTGAGAAAATTACTGAAATATGACCTGCTGGCCTCCCTGCGGATCTTTGCTCTGGGTTGGCTGGGTATCCTTCTGCTGACCGGTGTCCAGTGCCTCCTGCTGTCTCTGGATATGGAAAACACTCTGGTGGTCGTTCTGGTAGTGCTGTCTGCCATTCCCTATGTTCTGGGCATGATCGCCATGTTCTCCCTGCCGAATATTTACTTCGGCATCCGCTTCTATCGGGGTCTGCTGGGGAAAGAGGGCTACCTGATGTTCACCCTGCCCACTCAGCCTTGGAAGCTCCTGACCTCCAAGCTGTTGAGCGCCCTGATCATTACCGCCGCAAGCTACATTGTGACCATTTCCGCCATTGTGGCATGGATCTCCTGCCTGTTCAATGCCATGGGAGAGGGCTACGGCTTCCTTCAATTCGCTGAGGTGCTTACTTGGGACTGGAACATCCTGTGGACGGTCGTGAATGTGATCATCAGCTGGATCGCCAACAACCTCATGCTCTATATGGCTTGCTGTCTGGGGCATCTGTTCCACAGCCGCCGAGGCGTGTGGGCTGTGGTCATGTATTTTGCCATGAACACCGCCATGTCCACTGTCCTCAGTGTTACCAGAGCCTTCCAGACCTACGATATGGCATATTCCTCCTACCAGAGCTTCGGCAGCCTCATGAATTATACCATGTGGTCCACCGCCCCCCTGTACCTTGCCGTGTCCATTCTGTGCTTCTTCTTCTGCGAACGGATCATGCGCAACAAGCTGAATTTGGAATAAAGAGCTTTGCAAGACAGTCTTCCCACGGTGGACTGTCTTGTTTTTTCGGAAAATGGAAAGAAGCCTATTGTGCTTTGTTCCATCTTCTGTTATAATGTAAAAAAACCGTTTATGGAGGTAAGATTTATGAGCATTGTAGTCATTGGTGATGTGTTTGTGGACATCAAGGGCTTCCCGGAGGACAGCTACATCCCCACCGGCAGAAATGTAGGCCGTGTGGAATATGTCCACGGCGGTGTTGCCCGTAATGTGGTGGAAGACATTGCCAACATGGAGCTTCGTCCCACCTATATTGGCATCGTGGATGATACCCCTATGGGTCAGCAGGTTCTGAACAAGCTGAGGAAGCACAAGGTCAACACGGACTATGTGCTCACCGCTCCCGACGGCATGGGTCTGTGGCTGGCAGTCTTCGACAACCACGGTGATGTGGCAGGCTCTATTTCCAAGCGTCCCGACGCTACCCCCATGTACGATCTCCTCATGGAAAAGGGCGACGAGATCTTTGCAAAGGCAGACTCCGTTGTCCTGCAGGTTGACCTCCACAAGGACATTGTCAAGCGTGTTTTCGAGCTTGCGGATAAGTACAATATCAAGTCCTATGCGCTGGTTTCCAACATGAGCATTGCCGCAGAGCGCCGTGACTTCCTGCAGAAGTTCGATTGCTTCATCTGCAACAAGCAGGAAGCCGGACTGCTGTTCCTGAATGACTATACCAACACCTCCTCCGATGAGATGCAGAAGATCCTTGCGGACAAGATCGTCCGCGCCAAGATCAAGTCCATGGTGGTGACCTTGGGCAAGGACGGCGCAGTCTATGCCGACTGCAACGGTCTGACGGGCTATCATCCTGCCCGTAATGTGCAGGTCAAGGATACCACCGGCGCCGGTGATGCCTTCTGTGCAGGCGTGGCAAGTGGCTTGACCTATGGCAAGACCCTCCCTGAGGCAGTGGAGATCGGCACCCATCTGGCCGCCTCCGTCATTACCTCCGCTGAGAACGTCTGCCCCCGCTTCCGTCCCGAAGAACTGGGCATCGACTTCCCCTACGCTGAATAAAAAACCCTCTCCCCGTGGCCTCCAAGCCACGGGGAGAGCTTTGTTTTCATGAATCACAATGGACAATGGACAATGAATCCAAGTTGAAAGTTGACAGTGGATAGTGGACAGTTGGCAAGGTTGGAAATTATAAATTTTGCACCTTCTGCAAAATCACCCCGTAGGGGACGGGTCTCCCGTCCCTCAAGGCTTCGACACTACAAAAACCAAATTGGAAGGTAGGGACTTGCAAGTTTGTGGCTCCCTCTGACGAGGGTAAGCGAAGCGACACCACGGGAGTGAATGACACTCCCGTGGAGTGTCAGAGCCGTGGTGCGGAATCACCGAAGTGATTTGGCGCGGAGCGACTGAGGGATTGTGCGGTAGGCACTATAACATAGAATAAAATCAATGGGCAAACGAACAATTTTCTATAAAATTTCTACGAATTTGCCTCATTCTGTGCGCAAATCAACCCCTACTGCGTCAATCCCTCACCGCCTTCGGCGGAGCTCCCTTTACACAAGGGAGCCTTTGGTCTGTGCGAACTTCAAACTGCGCGATAAACCGAAATTTGGCAAATGGATGATTTGACACTTTGTGTCATGAATTGATGCGGGGCATCATGATTTCTCGCTACGCTCCATGATTTGAATTGCCAAAAAACAATGTGCCGTAAGGCACAAATCATGCCGTAAGGAAAATCATGGCATAGCCAATTCATGCCCGGCAGGGCAATTCATTATCGTGCTGAAAGCACGATAAACCGGAATTTGACTTTTTAGTATAGGAATTCTACTGAGGTGCGGTCAACGGACTTGCGCTTTTTTGCTATGATTGCGGAAAAAGAGGAGCTTTATCTGCACTTTCATTGGGCTTACAGGAGCTTAGCGGCAAGGGGAAACTGCTATCCGGTCTCAATCGGTGGGAGCGTACAGCCCATTTTGCCAATGAGCTGTGTATGGAAGTAAACTCCCGAGGCTTTGACAGCTACCTATATTATCACGGGGACCACTTTGAAAAGGCCTACGACGCAATGAAAGTGTTATGATGCCGTACGATCGGAAATAATTTTTGAAAATGATAAGGAATTTACTCTTCTCCCATCGTATAAACAGATAGATAATGTGTACTGAACAACGCAAATATCCTTGAAAGCCAAGGCTTTCAGGACCAATATGCGTTGTTCAAGCGCAGTGTATAACATCTTCAAACCTATAGCATTGCTGTGGGGAATAAGTCGTAAGAGCGACTTATTCAGCAGATATTAGATAAGTCAAAAATGGACAAGCCTATTTCTGCTTTCCCCTTGCTTTTTGATGCGAGATGTGTTATATTAAGAACAGAAATAGTGATATCTTATAACTCTTTCCATATAATTTATCATTTTTTCATATAAGTTATACAAAATTCAGAAAGGATGCCGACTATGAAACATTGTAAAAAGCTGTTATTTCTCTGTTGTTTGCTCCTGAGCCTTGGGATCTTACTGCCCCACCTGATAGCAGACGCCTCTGCCGCAGCTTATTCCGGGAACTTCGGGGAAGCTCTTACATGGAGCTTGGATCCCGATACCGGCGTTCTGCGCATCGGCGGTACAGGGAATATGCCCGGATACAAGTATGAATTCGATTACCTTCCTCCTTGGTACGAACATGCAGATCTGATCAAAGAAGCCATTGTGGAAGAAGGCGTCACCTCCATCGGAAGCGAAGCCTTTATGGAAACCAAAAACCTCACCAAGGTCACCATTCCCTCTACCGTCAACCATTTAGGCTACCGCATTATCTCCTACTGTGAAAGCTTGCGCTACTATGTTGTAAGCGAGGATAATCCCTACTTTTGCTCCGATGCCCAAGGTGCCATCTACAGCAAGGATAAGACGGAGCTGCACTACTGTCCTCCCGCCTATGTAGGTGTCTTCACAGTTCCTCAAGAGGTCAAGACCATTTTGCAGGATGCGTTTTATGACTGCAAGACCCTTACACAGTTGATCCTGCCTCAAGGACTGACAACGATCCAAGACAATGCCTTTGAGGGCTGTGAGGGCATGAAGTCTATCAACATCCCTGAAAGTGTTACTTCCATTGGAAACTCTGCCTTCGGAGGCTGTAGATCCTTGGAGAGCCTGTCCATTCCTGCAAGTGTACACACCTTGACCTATAGTGCCATCGGGGGCTGTACCTCCCTGAAGACGCTGAGCGTTGCTTCTGAGGAGATACTGAACCATGCCATTTCTTCTTGCGAAAGTCTGGAAACCTTGATCCTCTCGGAGCATGTCAAGACCCTTGATGAGGAGTTTCTCCTTGGCTGCGAAAGCTTGCGAAAAATCACAGTCTCTCCCAATAATAAATATTTCACCGTAGATGCACGGGGTGCTCTGTATACCAAGGATATGCGTACTCTGGTCCGCTGCCCGGAGGGCTATGACGGAACCTTTGTCACTCCCCCGAGTACCACAGAGATCGGCTACAGTGCCTTCAAAAACTGCGCATATCTTCCTGCCGTCGTTCTCTCCCCCGCCATTAAAACCCTGAACCCCACAGCCTTTGAAGATTGTATCAGTCTGGAAGACATTGTATTCTCCGAAAATCTGAAGGAAATTCCCTACGGTGCTTTCCGCGGTTGCCGTGGTCTTGAAACCCTCCATATCACCTATGGCATCCAAAGTATTGAGAAAGAGGCATTTGCAAATTGTGTTTCTCTGGAATATTTGACCCTCGCAGACAGTGTTACCTCCATTGGTCATAATGCCTTTGGCAATTGTACGGATCTGAACCGTGTGGTACTACCCACCCATATGCCCGGATTTGGCAGCACTATAATTTATAAAAGCAACAATTTAGAAGCCCTTTACTTCCGTGGCCCTGCTCCCGATCCTGATAATTTCTATCACAATCCTCCCAACTACGATTCCCCCGTAGCGACTCTGTATTACCAGGAGGGGCAGGAGGGCTGGACCTCTCCCACATGGAACGGCTTCCCCACCGAGACATGGGATGGCACTGTCATTACGGATGTACGAGAGAAGGACTACTTCTACACAGCGGTACAGTGGGCGCTGAAAGAAGGGATCACCAATGGCATGGGGAAAGATCGCTTCCTGCCGGACAATACCTGTACCCGCGGACAGATCGTGACCTTCCTGTGGAGAGCCGCAGGCTGTCCCGAACCCACCACTACCGTAAATCCCTTCACAGACATTTCCTCCAAAGCCTACTATTACAAAGCTGTACTGTGGGCAGTAGAAAATGAGATCACCAAGGGCATGGGAAAGGGTCTCTTTGCTCCCGAGAGTGAATGTACCCGCGCCCAGGTAGCTACCTTCCTGTGGAGAGCCGCAGGGAAGCCTGAACCCTCTCGCATCTACATTCCCTTTACAGATGTTCCTTCCAACAGCTACTACACAAAGGCTGTCCTGTGGGCGGTGGAAAATGAGATTACCCAAGGCACCGGCAACAATCGATTCTCCCCGGATACTCCCTGCACTCGCGGACAGATTGTGACCTTCCAATGGAGAGCCGCCGGAGAACCCAACCTCCTGCCACCGATCACCGTACCCACCCCCTACAAATCCGTTCTCCAAAGCATTCCGGACGATACCAATGAAGATGGCAGACTTTGTGAGGGCATACTCTATGACCTGAATGCAGACGGTACGGAAGAATTGATCCTCATGTATACCGCTAAGATCGAAAGTCGCCCCTACGGACAGGTCTGCGATGTGTACACCATCCGTGACGGTCAGGCAGTTCCCTTGCTGGAAAAGCAGGTCATTTGCTACAATGTAGGTGGGAATAACGCTAAGGTCGGTGCGGCTGTAAGAAGCGGTATCCTGTATTTCTATACTTTCTCAAGCTCATGGGACGGTTACACCTATCACAGCTGGAATTTTTACAGCCTCACAGAGGAGGGCTGGGTGCATGAGCAAAAGGTATCTTATGACCTTCCCCACGCTTACAACTGGCAAGAAGAATATCTCCTGCCCGTAAGCTATTTCACCATCAACGATACTCCGGTAGAGTTGGAGCGTTTCTTATATTTCCGTGACAGTGTAAAAACCCGCTCCTCCATAGACGGATATGCAGGAAACGACGAAAACCAAGGATATTCCTTGGAGCAATTGCTGGAATACTGCCAATAATACTGTTTCTTGATAAAATGGTTTAAAAACCATTTTATACTAATCAAACATCCCTCAAAGTACAGATAAACGGAGAGCCCCGTCATTGGGACTCTCCGTTCCTTGTTATTGGACTTATTCCGCCTCGCGGATGATGGCAACACCCTCGATAAGGTTTGCCATGATCAGACTGCCGTGGATGGAAACCTGCCGTTCCATCAGGTCGGTGAGGATCACCGTGTCCTCTTGGCACTCGATACGGGTGACATTGGACAGGACGATGTTCTCTGCGGAGACCTTCTCACGGTATACGGTGGACAGACACATGGTGCATTTCCCCCCCCCTTTTTAGCGCAGGGTAGCCAGAACTGCAGACAGACGAAGGTTGCCCTTCTCAAATTCCGTCACAGCGCTGAGAACCTGCTCTGCGGCAGTGGGATTGCCCAGCTCACGGAGCTTCTCGGACAGCTGAGCCAGCTCCTTGGCATGTGCCATATTATGCTTGACCATGTAGTCCATGAGGGCAACAGTCTCCTTCATGGGATCACAGGCGGTACAGCTACCGCAACCCTCTGCATGGCAGTGGGAATGGTCGTGGTCATGATGATGGTGATGCTCATGGTCGTGATCGTGGCAGTGATCATGACCGTGGCTATGCTCGTGATGATAACAAATCATGGTATTTTCCTCCTATATGGATCGATCTTGCATAGAAACACGCAAGTTTCTCAACTTTGTGCCTCTATTATAGCAAATCCCCTATGCACTGTCAACCCGTAGGGGGGGATGGAATTTGGAGTTTAGAGCCGACACGCATTATTTGCAGAGTTCTTCTGCCAGGGCTTCTACCTGAGCGGTGCTTTGTTCGTTGAGAGCGGAGAGGATGCGGACAGTGTTCTCGCAGAGGGTGAGATTCTTGGACTTGGCAAGCATTTCACCCATAACCTTGGCGGCACGGGGGGCCCAAGAGCCGTTTTCCATGAAGGCTACGGTACGGTTCTGGAAATTCCGCTCCGTCAGATGCTCGATGTAGTTACGCATATGGGGAAAGACATCTGCATTATAGGTGGTGGTAGCCAGCACCAGCTTGCTGTAGCGGAAGGCCTCTGCCACAGCCTGTGCCATGTCGCAACGAGCCAGATCGTAAACCACGACCTTTGCGCCCTTGTTGCGGAGCTTTTCTTCCAGAAGCTCCACTGCCTTACGGGTGTTGCCGTAAATAGAGGTATAGGCAATGACAATGCCCTCTTCCTCCACAGCGTAGGAAGCCCAAGTCACATACTTCTGAATATAATGTCCCAGATTCTCACGGAGGATCGGGCCGTGGGTAGCACAGATGATGGCAATATCCAGATCCGCTGCCTTCTTCAGCAGGGACATGGCCTGTACGCCGTACTTGCCCACGATACCGATGTAGTAACGGCGAGCCTCATCATCCCAAGGCTCTTCTACATCCAGTGCGCCGAACTTGCCGAAGGCATCGGCAGAGAACAGCACCTTGTCCACAGGATCATAGCTGACCATGACCTCGGGCCAGTGTACCATGGGAGCGGTGACAAAAATCAGGCTGTGGACACCCAAAGCCAGAGTTCCGCCGTTTTCAACCATCACACGCTCTGCCTTCAGCTGTCCGGGGAAGAACTGATCCATCATGGCAAAGGCCTTGGAGTTGGACACAATGGCGGCCTCGGGATAGACCTGGGTGAAACGGGCAATGTTCCCCGCATGATCCGGCTCCATGTGGTGGATCACCAGATAGTCGGGCTTGCGACCCTGCAAAACAGCATCGATATTTGCCAGCCACTGTCCGTCAAAATTCCGATCCACAGTGTCCAGAACCGCAACCTTCTCGTCCAGGATCACATAGGAATTGTATGCCATACCGTTAGGCACATGGTACTGACCTTCAAAGAGATCTACTTCATGGTCATTGACGCCCACATAAAAAATATCATTGGTGATCTTCATAGCTTCTTTTGCTCCTTTATGAGAAATATATGTAGCAGGAGAGGGGAGATCCCGTCTCTTCTTTCATTCGCAGATATTATAGCACATGAGATAAAGAAAATCAAGTTAAAAATAGGAATTATTATCATAATTTAGGAATATTTCCTACAAACTAAATATACCTCTACTCCCTGTGAAGATGTTTGCAATATGTTTCTACATAAATTTGGATTTTACTTGATCCACCATTCGGGAGTGATCTCGCCTAATTTTATAGTGCGTCCCGTAGAGTAGTCGAGCATGATTTCAATGTCGTGATATTTACCTGCCATCAGTTGTACCATAAGCTCACGGCAAGCACCGCAGGGTGCGCCGTTAGAACCATCGGGAAGGATACACAACACTTTATCTATTTCTTGCTCACCATTGGTAATCATATGAAATATAGCGTTTCTCTCTGCGCAAATACCCAAAGTAGAGCAGGTGTCAATACAAACACCTGTATATATTTTTCCGGATTTTGATAATACTGCGGCAGAAACCTCTCCGCAAGTAACATACTCGGATATCCTTCGTTCATTTAATACGGCTTTTGCCGCTTCGTACATTTCAGCCCATATCTTTTCCATATGGTTATCCTTTCTTAACGGTTATCTGAATATTACCCGTGTCTGTAGTGATCTCACATCTACCTCCGCTAACAGTTTTGGGAACATTGATTTTGCCCGTATCAGTTTGTGTGATAAATACCTTGTCAGTAAGCAGAGAGCCTGTTACATTACCTGTATCGGTTTCAATGAAAATTTCTGCAGCATCAGAACAGTCAAGCTTCACAGCACCGGTGCTTCTCTCGATTGAAAGCTTTTCTGTAGCAATAACATTATTCAAAGAAATATCTCCGGTACTTCCCCTTGAGGTGAAGTTTTTGCACCGGATATTAGACAGATATGCTTTTCCCGTTGATACACCAAGTGCAATATTCCCCTCGCAAGTCACACCCGAAACGGTCGCCTTACCTGTGGAAACCGTAAGGTCAAGTGAGCCGACAGATGCGTCTTCAATGCAAATATTACCGGTAGTTGTCTTAATTTTTACATTTTCCAAAGCAGAAGCATAGTTTTTAATATCACCGGTGCTTACCGAAATATCAACACTTCCGAATTTATACACTTCGGGTATTTCAACATTGCCGGTGCTTGCTTTGACTGAGAGCTTGCCATATTCGCCTTCCGGAATGTACACCGTTATTTTCGGTGTGCCGAAATTGATCCCAATATATTCGTACCATTTCCGTGTATCGACGATCTCGATTTCTAATGTACCGTCCTTCACGGCAACCGAATGTGTATTGTTTTTCTGTTCGTAGCAAGAAACAGACGGAGTTAGGCTTTCCCAAGGAATAAAAACAATATCAGCGGTATCGGTTATGATAGATATATGTTGATACGCTTCGTAAATCTTATAATCGTTATTTTCGTACTTAGCGGTAGATAATTTCGTAAAATCCCATTTTAACATTGTCATCATACCTCCAAAAAGAATACAACCAATCAACACGAGTGAGGCTGCTATAATAAGCCATACGTTTGTTTTCGTTCTCATTACACTACCACCTTCTTGATAAAGCAATTCTTAATCCATGTTGCCATTTTCTTTGTAAGTATCAACGTGCCTTTTGTTGCTGCTTTGCATCCGTAAAACATAAAGATAGCAAGGCCTGCACATACAATACCTGTGCAGAGCAAAGCGAAACCTGAGACACCATTACCGTTTACGGCCAAAATGACACACGCAGGCACACCGCCAACAGAACAGACGGCAAACGAAGCAAAGACTGACCACAAAGAAGTAATTACAGCCCACAAGCATATGTAAAGTGAGAGAATTACGGCAAATGCGGCAATTCCCAAAGAAAGCCATATAGGAGAACCGAGAGCCAAAAGGATTGTTTCACCTGTGCGCAACCGTCTTTTGGATTTGATTCTTTCCTTTGCAATTTTCACAAGAGGAGTTTCTGCCACCACTTGCGCGACGATTTCATCAACAGGGCCTATTGCTGTAACAGCTTCCTCCTCCGAAACACCATCCTCCGTTTGATCGTCGATCATTTCGCTGTAAAACGCCAGGCGTTCTTCTATGTCATCCTGTGGCAATCCGGATAAACCTTTACGCAATTGCGCAAGAAATTCTTGTTTACTCATTGCCATCATCCTCCTTCGTTATAAATCGGTATATAGATAAGATTTCTTTCCACTCGACTTTGAAATCCTCAATGCGCTTCAAGCCTTCGTTAGTGATATGGTAATACTTCCGAAGTCTGCCCCCATGTTCTGCAGTGCGAACGGTCAGCATATTCGCAGTTTCCAAACGTTTCAAAATGGTATATAAGGTCGATTCGGAAAGCTCAATATACGGCTTCATATCTTTTATGATCTTATAGCCGTATGAATCTTCGCTCTTAATCGCTGCCAAAACGCAGACATCTAAGAGTCCTCGTTTCAACTGAATGTCCATACAATACCTCCTCTCACACCATATATCGTATCACGAAGTATTAGTTTTGTCAATGGATTTTGAAAAAGTGTCAAAAAACTGACGGCAGGGATTTTATTCCCTGCCGCCGCGCTTTGATTTATTGTAAATTCTATGGTGATTTACGATTTCTGTGGCTATGCTACAGATGTTATTCATCCACCCAACCCATTCCGGTTGATTATCTGCCTTGAGCTGTTCGGTTATGCCTTCGGAAGTTTTATATTATGAGATGAGTGTGTCAAGCATTTCTTCAAATAATGATTTCATTGCAGTTTCCTCCAAATATAATTTTTAGATTTTCTGCAATATACCGTACCGATTGTCTTTACCGCTTATTTTCAAAACCTTCGTTACGGCACCTCATCATTCCGCAGAGATTCTTCTGTCATATGCAACTGTTTCTCAGCGTCTTTCGTGCTTACTGCGCAGGATCATAAGGATCACGCCACCTACAAGGGCGACTGTCGCCGCCACTGCAAAGGCAACAAGTAACCAACGGGTCAGATCACCATTGTCCGTCACCCGTTCCTGCCCCACATAATAGTTGGGAGTCTGGGTGGTGGGCAGGGTCTCATCGACCTTTTCTTCCGCCTCACCGGCGCCACGCTTTACATAATCGCTGATAGTCTCATTGAGAGCAGACAGAACAATGTCACCGCCTACAGAATCCGCCACGGAAGCCACCAGCAAATAGGGCTGATGGGCAGAGACCTCTGCCGCCGCAGTGACATAGCCGTTCTCAGATCCGCGGATCTGTACCACAAGGTAGGGAACAGAGCCATCGGCAAAGGCATCTGCCTTCTGTGCCATACGGAAATTAGCCATCAAATCACCGAAGCGCTCCGGCTGGGCAGAAACCAGACGGATGCAGTTCATCATAAACTCCACGCTATAGACCTTGCCGTCCCAGAACTCCACAGGGAGCTCCTCCATGTCGATCCGTCCATAACGCTCATTGACCACCTGCAAATACTGCATGATGGTGCCGATGTGGCTCATCATGGAAAGGGACACATTCTCATCCCCAAGGATCATGCTGTGATATCTGCATTCCTCCAGAGTCTTGTCGGCAATTGTCAGCTCCTGTAAATTCTCAGGGTCGATCTTTTCAGGCGCAAAGTTCCCGTTGATCTCC
Organism: Faecousia sp.; assembly: GCA_045586205.1. GTDB lineage: Bacteria > Bacillota > Clostridia > Oscillospirales > Oscillospiraceae > JAZOXB01. The sequence continues at coordinate 12,497 of JAZMZW010000126.1, forward strand.
TCCTCATAGAAATACATATGCAGAGGCAGGGTCCACAGCTTGCCCATAGGCACAAAGGCCTTATCATTGAAGCTGTAGCTTTCCTCGTTTTTCTCATTATAGTAGCTGACAGAGAAGTTGCTCTCATCCAGGTCGTAGATATCCATGAATTCAAGGAGTACTTCCTCAATAGTCTCCGCAGGCGCAGCTCCCGCAGGCAAACAAAGGATCATACAAAACAGGACACAAAAAAATCTTTTTAACATCTAATTTTTCCCTCCCGGGGACTTATTGACTGAAATAGTTGGATTTTTGACACCCGGTATTATATCACAGTCTTTTCCAAAAATAAAGACCTAAAATGCAAATTTTCCCGTAAAATAGCCCAGTACAAAGGAAAATTTTATAGAAAAACGGAGTTTTTTACCGAATATCACCGATTTCCGTCAAAGGCTTTGGGCTGCCTCACGGATGGTGCCCAGCATATACAGACTGCCAAAGGCGAGAACAGCCTCATCCTCTGCGGTGATTTCAACGGCGGTCTTGACGCCCTCCACCACGTCCTCACAGACGGTCACGGGCTTGCCGAAGACGGACAGAGCCTGTGCCAGCTCTCCTGCGGAAAGAGCACGGGGATTGTCGGGAGTGACAGTGACGAAACGGCTGACATAGGGAGCCACCATGGAGAACATATCCATGTAATCCTTGTCTGCCATGACCCCTACCAGAGCGGTGAGCTTACGATCCGGGAGGTAGCTGCGGATATTCTCTGCCAGTGCTTCCATACACTGGGGATTGTGACCGCCGTCGGCAAAGAACACGGGCTCTCTGCGGAGAAGCTCAAAACGACCGGGCCAGGAAACCTTGGCAAGGCCTGCACGGACATTGTCTTCGCTGACCTTCCAGCCCTTGTTCTTCAGCACATCCACGGTGGCAAGGACAACGGAGGTATTGAATCTCTGATGCTCACCCAAGAGGGGCAACTCCAGTTCCTTTCTGCCTGCGCAGTCGAAACGCTGACCCCAGAAGCCCTGATCGTACAGGCGGATGGAGTCAAAGTCTGCATGGTGGAGGGCAGTACCGGTTTCTGCACACTTGTCTGCAAAAACCTTTGTCACAGAGGGGCTTGCACGGTACAGAATGCAATCTCCGCCCTTGATGATGCCGGCCTTTGCTCCGGCGATCTCTTCCACGGTCTCACCCAGAACACCCGTATGATCCAGACCGATGTTGACGATGACGGAGGCCTCGGGGCAGTCGATGATATTGGTGGAATCGAATTCTCCACCCATGCCCACTTCCAGAATGACGATGTCGCAGGCATTGCGGGCAAAGTATTCCATGGCGATGCAGGTCACCAGCTCAAACTCCGTAGGACGGTCTTCCATCACATCTGCATGGGGCTTGACCATCTCCGTAATGACGCAGAGCTCCTCATCGGGGATCAGTTCCCCGTTGATCTGCATTCTTTCGTTAAACTTGTTGATAAAGGGGGAGGTATACAGGCCTGTGGTATAGCCTGCCTCACGGAAAATCGATGCCAGCATGGAAGCGGTAGAGCCCTTGCCGTTTGTACCGGCAATGTGGACGAACTTCAGCTTCTTATGGGGATTGCCAATGGCATCCAGCAGATCCCGTGTACGGGACAAGCCGGGGATAGAGCCACGCCAACACACGGAATGGATATAATCTAAAGCTTCGTTAATGGTCATTATGGGTTTCCTTCTTTCCCGTAGACTGCCACAGCCCAAGAGCTGTGAAAACATTGGATTTATGGAGTAAATACACCAGGAATACATCCAGAACAAAGGTCACCGCAAACTGGATGCCTCTGGTCAGGAGGAAGCCGTAGAAGCTCTCCCGAAGTGTGTCCTTGGAATAGGTGAAAGCAAGTGCAAAGCTCTGCCAAAGAACAGAACCGAAAACAATGGCAGGCAGGAATGCCAAAGCAACAGTCGCAACATTGCAACGCTTACGGAGCAAGGGACGGAACAGACCGGCACAAACACCGTAGAGAATGGGGGGCAGGGTGAAAATGGGGTTAAAGCCGTAGGGGGACAGCAAGCATCCCACGAAATCGGCGGTGAAGCCCACCAAACCGCCTGCCAAGGGCCCGAAGAGCATGCCCGACAGGAATACCGGCACAGCCTCAATGGAAAAACGGGTGAATTCGTTGGGCATGGGGATCACCAGTCGTGCCAGAATCACGGAGATCGTAGCAAGCAGGGCACAACAGGTCAGGGTGCGGGTGCGGAAACGGGTATTTTTGTTCATAAAAAAATCCTCCTAAAATGGAGGAGGTTGAAATATTCACAATGCTATGCCCTGAATATGGGGGCATCCTGCTCAGGCGGTTGCGGTAACAGCATCGCGGTGCTCCGAAAAACACCTTCGCCCAATGGGCAACCTCCCATCCCATCGGTACTTGACGCACTGCTCCTACTCCCTGCAGCATTGTGTGCTCTTATTGTAACATCTTTCCTAAAAAAAGCAAGTCCTATTTTTCTTTTTTTCGGCAAAGCTCCGCAATTTCGGAAAACTTTCCGCAGATATAACCATAGCTTGCCTTTTTGTGAGGAAGGAGGCAGTCGGAACAGTCCTTAATACCGTTTTCCAAATAGCGGAAATTCCCTCCGCACTTGTCCCCAAGGGCATAGAGAGGGCAGAAGCAGAACAGGCAGTTGAATTCTCCTTCCCCTGTTTTGTGGCAGGGGAAGTATTCGCAATCCCGATTTTCAAAGTAGCGGTAACTCATAGTTTTTCTCCGATCCTTTCTCCCAAGCGCACCTTGGTCTCGATGCCACGGGCGGAGTATTCCAGAATATCTGCGTCGATCTGCACCGTATCCTTCTTGCACAGGAGGATCACCGTAGAGCCGCCGTAGGCAAAGTAGCCCTTTTCCTCCAATTTCCTGAAGGACAGCTTCTTGTGATTGCAGATCTTGCCCACCAGCAGAGCCCCCACTTCCATCTGGATCAGCTGTCCGAAGTGCTCCGTGTGGAGGATGGTGTAGTGACGGGTGTTTCGGCGGTACACAGCCATAGATCCGGCAATGGGATTGACCGTGTGGAGGACACCGGGGATCTCCACAGTTTCCTCCGCAGTGCCTCTGTCGGGGAAGGCATAGCGGTGATAATCGTCGGGGGAAAGGCGGAAGATCAGGCACAGACCGCCCTCGTATTCCCTCGCCAGATTCTCACTGTCTAACAGATCTTGGAGCTTGTAAGGCACATCCTTAATGCGGAAACGGCTGTTCCTCCCAATGGGCAGAGCGGAAAGCTTGGAGTCCGCAATGGCAGGAAGCTCATGGGGCAGGGTACGGTCTCCCTGTTCTTTCCGTTGACGGGTGAAAAAGGCATTGAAGCTGGGGAAGCTTGTTTCCGTACAGTCTTCTACGGAAATATGATATTCCTCCATGAATTTCTTGACCTTCCCGCGGGACAGGGGACTTCTCTGCCACAGTCCGTACAGCTCCGACACAAAGGGTCTGCACAGGAGCCCCTTTGCCAAAAGTCTGCCGAATAGCGTTCCGTATACAAAACGAATGGCACCGATGCCCACCTCGGGCACTTCCACCAATTCCTTCCGATCCCAAACCTGCATAGCTTCTACCTCGTTTTTCTCTTTTTCCCTATTATAATCTCCCAAGGATAAAAAAGCAAGCTTGAAAAATCCCCCAAAAGGGGCTATACTATAGATATCACCGTGAGAAGGGAGCAGAAGCCATGGCAAAGTGCAAGACAAAAGCTCCCACAGCCCAAACTGTCGCCCCCTGTCTGTTTCTGTCCCTGAAGCATAACCACTATATCCTTACCCAAAATACCGATCACTATTTGCCGGTAACGATCCCTCCCCAAAAGATGGATCGCCTGCCCTCCGTCCTGCTGTCCAAAAAGGTCGAGTCTATAGAGACCCTGAGAAAGGCAGGCTTTTCCCCAAAGGGAATCCCCAAACACAAGCTCCGTCTTGTAATCGCAAAGGGTCGGGATTCCATTACAGAGATGGAATTGCATGCAGGCAAGGATCAGCTTCTTTTCACCCTTGACCAAAACTATACAGAGGAAAATCTCAAGGAATTTTTTCCTGCCCACTTGGTCACACGGCAATAGATTGTTTAAAATAGAGCGTGGGCAATTTTCAATTGTCAATTCGGGACCTGATTGCCCATTTCCACCTGTCAATCAAGGGATATCACGCACCCATCTCCGCCCGGGTGAGGGTTTAGGTGGTCTTCCGCCCCGTTATGAGGGGCAGTGCAGTGGATCACGGGGAGCTTGGGGTCTTGGAGCTCAAAGCTACGCTGAGGCTCCATCGGGTCTTTTTTCTTCTTTTCCATAAAAAATCATCGCCTCCTTGTCTTAGTATCCGGCAAACAGGGAGGATCTATACAGGAGGTCGCATATGACAGACGAAGGATATATGGCTTTAGCCTTGGAGCTGGCAAAGGAGGCCGCCGCAGAGGGAGAAGTCCCTGTGGGCTGTGTCATTGTAGACGGAGATCGCATCGTCGGCCGTGGTCGCAACCGTCGGGAAAAGGCAAAAAATGCCCTGTGTCACGCAGAACTGGAAGCCATTGACGAAGCCTGCCGTACCTTAGGCGGTTGGCGGCTGTGGCGCTGTACCATGTATGTAACCTTAGAGCCCTGTCCCATGTGTACAGGTGCTATCATCAATGCAAGACTCCCCAAACTGGTCTACGGCGCATCGGATCTGAAAGCCGGCTCTTGCGGATCTCTGATCAACCTCTTCGACCTCCCCTACAACAGCAAGCCCCAAGTCACAAAGGGAGTCATGGAAGAAGAATGCCGGGAAGTCCTCCGTGACTTCTTCCGCAACCTCCGTGCCAACCCGGTAGCAAAGACTTGGAACAAAACCCAAACCCATAGCGAATTGAAAATTGACAATTGAAAATTGACAATTACGCAAGCAAGCCCCGATCCAAACCGGATCAGAGCTTGCTTGTTTTTTGCCCTTTGATGAGATGATAATTTCCGATTTATGGAACAGTTTTCCAAGCCTGCCGTAGGGGACGGGTTTCCCGTCCCAAATGGTTACGACACGAAAAATTCGATTTTCGGAGGTAGGGATTTCTGATTTAGAGCCTCCCTTGTGTAAAGGGAGGTGGCGAAGCCGGAGGGATTGTGCGGTAAAATCCTACGAATGATAGAAAACTTTCGGCGAAATCGCACTGCGGTAACAATCCCTCAGTCGCTTCGCGACAAATCACTGCGGTGATTCCTCACCACGGCTCTGACAGTCCACCGGACTGTCATACCGGAAGGTTCGCGTTTCAAAGAGACGTTTTTCTGAATTCGGAGTCTTACCGGAACAGCTATGAGGATATTTTAAATAATGTATTTCATAATATTCCGACATCCCGTTCCGGTTTCAGTGAAATTCACGAAATGAATATTATTACCATCGGTATGCCGGTTTCGGGAGTAAACGGCGAAGTTGCGGGCGGCATTATTTTGAATTTCCGGGTGGAGAATCAGAAGGCGGTTGTGGACAGCAGTTTTCGTTTGATTATTATCAGCGGTGCCATTGCCTTGGCGGTGGCTTTAATTACCGCATTGTTTTATGTACGTACGTTAACGGCACCGATTTTAAAGATTCGCCGTACCGCGTTGGAACTGTCGGACGGAAATTATGACGTAAATACGGAGGTTAGGAGAAAGGACGAAATCGGTGACCTGGCCCATGCCATGGACTTTTTGTCGGAGAAGCTGCAGGAGAATGAAATCGAGCGCCGGAATCTGGAGCAGATGCGGTTTGACTTCTTTGCCAACGTTTCTCACGAGCTTCGTACACCGATTACGGTGATGCGTGCTTACACGGAGAGTTTGGTAGACGGCGTTGTCACAAAGCCGGAGAAAATTCAGCATTCTTATGAGCGGATGCTTGGTAAGTGTCAAGGCATGGAGCGTCTGGTAGGAGACTTGCTTCTGCTTTCCAAGATGCAGAATCCGGATTTTGCGGTAGAAAAGGAGCCGGTAAATCTGGTGCAGATTTTCGAGGATTTGAAAAAGAGTGCCTGGGCTATCGGAAAGGAAAAGAACATTACCGCGGATTTATATACGGAGCTTCCGGTGATTATGATGTTGGGTGATTACGATCGTCTGCGTCAGATGTTCCTTGTTATATTGGACAATGCAGTGAATTTTTCCCCGGAAAATTCCGTGGTGCATATCCGGATTACCTGCGACGAGCAGATTACGGTATC
>JAZMZW010000127.1:0-3206 GCA_045586205.1 Faecousia sp.
CATGATTTCTCGCTACGCTCCATGATTTGAATTGCCAAAATACAATGTGCCGTAAGGCACAAATCATGCCGTAAGGCAAATCATGGCATAGCCAATTCATGCCCGGCAGGGCAATTCATTATCGTGCTGAAAGCACGATAATGAATTGTAATTTTATGATCCATCAGCCAAGGTAATACATTCACAAGCGAAGGGATATCACTTCCCAAAGCCCCTTCACTGCAACACACTATAAACCAAAGGGAACGGGGCATCGTCCAACGGACTTGGTTTCCGATCTCACTCGGCATGAATCCCCCCGTTTTCTTCCCTTGGTCATAGTTCACTTATTCAATTTTCATCCCAAAACCACTCCGGTCTCAGTTTGCCTTTGCGGTGGCGGAGAAGCGCTTAGAACAGCTTTCCACACGGACCAGATAGTTGGGGATCAGAAGCTGTGCGGTCTTCAAAGCCTTCCAGCCTACGGAGCTTCTCTGATCCAGAGGATCCGCAGTACCGCCACTGCCCTTCTGCTTGACGATGGTCTGCAGGCCGCCACCCTGGATCTCCGTGACACCGTATGCCCCGTCACCGAAGAACAGAGAACCGAACACCGCCAGACCCTCAGGACAGCCATCGCCCTCGTAGATCTTAGCTTCGGTGGTCTGGACAAAGCGGACACCGCCCATTTCACCGATCTCGCCCTCATAGAGAGCCTGAGAATTGGCATACTTGTGGGCATTGACCCACTCGGGATCTCTCATGAGATCATAGGCCACATAGGGATGGATGATGGCAATGTACTTGCCGTCAATGGTGGGAGCATTCTGCGCGCGGAGCTTGGCAACCACCTGATTGACCACATCTACAGTGAGCTGGGCAGTCTCATCCAGATCCCCACGGGAGCTGACCTCGGTCTCGATGCCGTCTGCGGAAATCTTGGGACAGTAGGTCACATTGGTGCCGGTGTGAAGGGCATTGCGAACCACAGTGTCCAAAGTCAGTCCTGCCTGTCTGCCCAGAAGCTTTGCCGCCTCCAGAATGGTGTTGTCCAGAGCAGTCAGCTCCAGCACATCGGACTGGACGATGTAATCACCGTACTGGCTGACAGTGGCAGTGACTGCGCTGACCTCCAGCTGATTACCTACGGGAGTGACACCCTCGGTCAGAGGCGTAGTAGCCTTGGGGAGGGGGGAAAACTTACGGAATTCGATGGTCTTTCCACCGTTAGCGGGAATGGGACGCTTCTGACCGAACTGATCGTGAACAAGATTGGGACTTGCCTCATCGATGAGGTTCATGTCATAAAAGGTCTTCATCTCATGGCTGAGAGATTCCTGAGTGCTAACCTGAGTGTTGTAATTTTGAGTATTCATGTGCATTTCCTCCTTAAATGTTCAAAAAATAATGATTACAGACGGATGACCTCGCCCATTTGGGCTCTGCGGATCAGATCCTTACGTTCCCGGCGGCTCATACGGCTCACATCCTGCTTGCTGATCGCAGGACCCTGATTGCCACCGTTTTCCGTGGGTCTGAAGCTGTCCTTGTGCTGTTTTTCACGGAGACGGCGCTCCACCTCCGCGGCGGCAAAATGCATGGAAGCACAGAGGATCTGATCCTTGTGGATGATCTCAAAGGCCGTGCGAACATCGATTCCACAGTCCAGAAGCTCCACAAAACGGGGATCTTTCAGCTCCTCCCGCAGATCCAGATTGGGATACAGCTCCTTTGCAGTGGCCTCCTGAGAAAGCCACAGATCCATTTTATCCTGCAAGGAAGCTTCCCCAACAGCCTTGGGAGAAGGGGCAGTGCCCTTGTTCTTCAGAAGCTCCATGAGATCAGAGAACATACGAGGATCGTACTGTCCCTCCAAAATTCCCTGAGGCACAGGGATCTGTTCCAAAGCATCGGGAAGGGCGCAAACCATGTACTCCCAAAGCTCCAGGAAGAACTTCATGAGACTGCGAACCCAGCCGTCCACAAGACCCACAGAAGAGCCCTGTGCCTTAAGACCGCCCTTTCCGATATTCTTGCCACAAGTGGCAGAAGGGCTCAGCACCTGCTCACCGGTCTCCTGAGAGGAGGTCTGCATCTGAGCAGTCGCACCCTCCATAGCAGTGCCGGTCATAGCTTCCTCCTGAAGCTCCTGTACCGTAGGCTCACTGTGCATAAGCCCCTTAAGTTTTTCGTTCAGTTTCTTTTTCTTTTCCATAAAACGCTCCTTTCTAAATTTCCAAATCGGAATATTCACCCCCATCACGGCCGGGAAGGGCTCCGCACCACCGGGCTCACTTCCCATTAAGGTCTTACCGGCCGGCGGACGAGGAAAATGGACAATAAATTCAAGTTGAAAGTTGACAGTGGAAAGTTGCCGCAGAAATTGAAAATTGTCTAGGTTATCAATTTCGCAAAGTCAAACAACCACCTTCGTAGCAACCATCACCGATGGTTGATGCAGGTACTCTCATCATCCAAAGAATCAATACCCAAGGTAGGGATTTCCAATGTGTGGCTTCCTCTGACGAGGAAGCTGTCGCGGAGCGACTGAAGGAGAGAAAAGCTTCCAAGCTTGTATGAATTTACGATAAATTGTACAGACCTTCGGCTTTTTCTCTCCTTCCGGGCTACGCCCAACTCCCTCATCAGAGGGAGGCACTAATTTGCAAGCCCCAACCTACAAAAATAATCATTCACATCGCTGATGGTTGATGCAGGCACTACAGGGACGGAAAACATCATATAAACGCACACACTAACCGTAGGGCAAGCTGCCCTCAGCTTGCCGTCCGCGAAGCGGCAGACTTGTGTGACTTTCAAAACAGCACAAAGTCGGTAGTTCCACCAAGAAAACGAACTGCGGTACAAATTTTCACTTCCTGCACCGGCAAGCTGAGGCGGCTTGCCCTACGACAGGCGAGTACAGCTTACATAGATTGTTGTGTATCTCAAGTGCCATCTTCGCCGATCAATGATGGTTGCTACATATTCCTACGGTTGTTTGTGCAAATTTCAAACAGACCGATAAGCTAAATTCAAGTTTATCTAACTGGCGCGGGAGCGCCCAAGGCTCCCTTGTGTAAAGAGCCCCGAAGGGGACACCACGGGAGTGAATGACAGTCCGGTGGACTGTCAGAGCCGTGGTGAGGAATCACCGCAGTGATTTGTCGCGAAGCGACTGAGGGATTGTTACCGCAGTACGATTTCGCCGAAACCGTACTAGAGAT
>JAZMZW010000128.1:0-17614 GCA_045586205.1 Faecousia sp.
ATTCAACTCCTTGGCTCACAGAACGACATGGCTACGATCCGACTTCTTCCATGTGTACTTATCTGTGCCGGTAGCGGTACAAGTGGGAGCCTTGGTGGTTGTCTTTGTGTAATCCGTGGTGTTCAGCTTGGGCAGAGTCACGGTGGTGGTCTGAGAACACTTGGAGCAAGTACCTGTCAGCGTACCGGTTGCGGAGGTGGTGGGATTCTTGGTAGCCTTATAGGTATAGTTGTGTGCCTCGGACTTGCTATAGCCACAGGAACAGCTTGCTGTATGGTTGGTGGTATCCAGTTTTGCATAGGTGTAGCTGTGGGCAGTAGCGGTATAGGTTGCGGTAATGGTGGTATCGGCAGTGATATTGGTCAGAGCCTTATCCCAACCCTTGAAGGTATAGTGATTGGTGGCATCACTTGCCTTGGTGGGAGTTTCCCCCGTATAGATAGCGCTTTCTCCCCTATTGACCAGTTGGGTTGCAAGGGTCTTACCCGCTGCATCCTTGAATGTGACGGTATAAGCAGGGGTAGGCAGATCTTCCAGCTTGCCGATAAAGGCATAGTCAATGGTGATCTCGCCGGGCCGGTCTGCGGAAATGCTCTCAATACCGCCGAATTCAATGCGGATCTTTTGGATTTCCTTTGCCGTCTTAAAGGCAGCCTTCAGAGGCAGGGTGACAACGATCCAGGTATCGCTGTTAATGTAAGCATCAAAGCCCTTGAAGTCCCCTGTTCCGTTGGTATTGGAGGTTGCGCCGTCAGCGGCAAAGGCCATTCTCACATAGGGAGCGACGGCCTTTTCCGTCTGTGTGCCGTCATCGTTTTTGACCAACTGTTCTCCCGTTCGTAAATTCTTCATTTTGAAGCGGATCTGATAATATTCCGCATCCTGGGGGTGGAAGGACAAGGGATAGGTGACACTTTGGTATGTCATACTGGTTTCCACATACATGCTGGGCCATGCGGTAGCACCCAGAGAGGGGTTGGAATAGAGGGTCATAGTTCCTGCATTGTTGTCAATGGAGAAGTCTGCCACTCTATCGGTTCTGTAGTACCAGCTACGCACTTCGGGATCGTCATACATCAGATAACCGTAGGATCGGCTGCTGTAGCGCAGGCGGTCTGCATCTGTATCAGTGAAATCGAAGAACAGGCTCTCCTTGTTGGGAAGCTCCTCGTAAGGCCCGACGAAGCCATAGTCGAAGGTAAGAACAGCATTGGTATCCGTTGTGGCATCAAAGCCGGAAATATGCAGGATCATGCGTTTCACTTCCGACATTTCCTTCATGGCATCCTTGATCTCGCCGGTGATGACCACATACTCGTCGGAATTGAGATAACTCACATCAAAGCTAATGGCTGTTGCAGAGTTGTTCGTATTGGCTTCGTCATAGAAATAGACAGTCGCCTTGGCCTTGCTACCTGTGAGACCGCTGATCTTGAAGCGCATCTGGAAGTATTCGGCATAGTCGGGATCATAGGACAAGACACCACTGCCGGTATCGGCATAAATGGAGTTGAAACCGGTCACCGAGGGCATGACCGTCAGAGTCCCTGCCTCCGTATCCATGGATACCGTGCCGGTTTTTCCTCCTTGAGTCCGTGCTTTCCACGCACTTACTTGGTCAAAGTTTCGGAAGCCGTAGACATAGTTGTTATAACGCTCCTCGGCTAAAGGTCCGTTATCAAAATCGAAGAACAAAGACTTGCTCAGCACTGCCAGTTCCTCGGTAGTTGTATGGGAGCTGTCGTTCTGACAGGTGTAGGTCAGAACACCCTTACTTGTAAAGGTGGGCTTGGTGGTAACCGTTCCGCTATCGTACTTGTGTCCCAGCTTTGCGGTGGTCGCATTGAAGCTGAATGTGCCGTAGGTAGTGGTCTTCCAAGTATACTTGTCCGTACCCGTAGCGGTACAGGTCGGTGCCTTGGTGGTGGACTTGGTATAGTCCGTAGTTGTCAGCTTGGGCAAAGTCACCGTAGTTGTCCCTGAGCAAGCAGAGCAAGTGCCGGTCAAAGTACCTGTTGCAGAGGTAGTGGGATTCTTGGTAGCCTTGTAAGTGTAGCTATGACCCGTTGCCGCCACAGTGGTCTGTGGGGTGAGGACTACCTTACAGACAGAACAATGTGCGCCGGCAGTCAAGCCCGTAGCGGTACAGGTGGGAGCTACCGCAGGATCTGCAACAGAGGTATGCCCCAAAGCATTCCGACTGATGGTAATGCTGAAGTTTCCGTAAGTGGTGGTGTTCCACACATAGGTTTCCTGACCCTTTTCCGTACAGGTGGGGGCCTTGTCCACGGTTTTGGCATAATCCGTAGCATTGAGCTTGGGCAGGGTCACCGTGGGCTTTTCACTGCAACGGGAGCAAGTTCCCGTCAGCACACCCGTAGCGGAAAGACTGGGCTTTGTGGTAATGGCATAGGTATAATTATGACCCAAGGCATTACGGCTGATGGTAAAGGTAAAAGATCCGTAAGTCGTGGTCTTCCATGTATACTTTTCCTGCCCCTTTTCTGTACAGGTAGAGGCTTTTACCACTGTCTTGGTATAGTCCGTGGTATTCAGCTTGGGCAAGGTCACGGTAGTTGTGACGGAACACTTGGAGCAAGTTCCCGTCAATGTACCGGTTGCAGAGAGGGAGGGATTCTTGGTAGCCTTGTAGGTGTAGGAATGTCCCGTAGCATTGGTGGAGCTGTCCTGATAGCTATAGGCGCAAGTTCTGCAGGTATGAGTAGTGTAACCCTTAGCAGTACAGGTGGGGGCAACGGTCTTGTGATCATACACATGGTGCAGAGGCATGCCTCTTTCCGGCCCTACATAGATATAGTCAATCACCACCTTGGCATTTGCGGAAGTACCCTTAATATGCCAGAAGCGGAAGCCCAGAGAGGTGATCTTCTTCCCTGCTATAAACTTATCCGACAAGGGAATGCTTAGGATCTGATAGGTATCATTTTTCAGGGTGTAATCCGCCACCATGGTATAATCTCCACGGGCGCTACCACTGCCGGAGTCATAATCGTATACAACTACGACCTGGGGATTCGAGCCTGCAGCCAATTCACAGTCCACGGTTTTAAAGCGGATCTGGATCAGTTCTGCATTTCCGGGAGAATATGCCAGGGGCATTACGGAGGTTGCTTTGGGGAAGGGATAAGAGCCGTAGGTCTTGGTTGTGGCGATCCACGGGCCATACTTTCCGTTGGTATTATTATAGGACATACCTTGGGCAACCTTTACAGAGAGCGTACCTTCCGTATTATCAACGGCAAAGTCCGTATAAACCGTGTTGCTGGTGGTAGAGGTTTCCCATGTTGCCCAGTAGCCTTGAGAAGCTTTGTCAAACTGCAAGCCACCGTAGGCACTACCCTTGTATCTGCTCTGATCCCCCGCCGTATTGGAGAAATCGAAATACATGGAATAATTCAAGGGGGAATAATTGTCCACACCGATATAAATATATGCGATTTTCACTGAGCCGTTTTTGATATTGTCAAAACTCAGCTGAATGGAGTCTATATTTCCGAGACTTCGAATTCCGGTTGCAGACAAGGGGTAATGAATGGTAACATATCCGGAATTTGCATTGGTAAAATTAAAATTCTTCTTTTCCGATTTCATTTCTCCCGTAGACCGATTCAAAGCCGACAGGGTTAGAGACGAGTTTTGGCTTGAATCGATCTGTGCCGAATTGGTCAATCGGAAGCGGATATAGGCATGGGCCGCATCCCCTGTTGGGAAATTCAGACCGTAGGCATTTTTCAGCTCCGTGGCACTCTTGATATCTGTAAAAACATAGGGATTTCCGCTTTCCGTCACATTGAAGGACAGGGTTCCATCTGACTTGTTGACGGTCAAACCTGTCACACGACTACTGTCATGCTTCCAATAAGCAGTATGATAGTCGAAGGCATTGTAACGGTAAGCCCCCTGCTTGTAGTGCTGACGGGCATCTGTGGTATCTGTGAAGTCAAAATACAGGTTTGTAGTCAGTTTGATATCCGCCACAACAAAGGGATGGTCGGAGATCTTATAGGCATTGTTGGCCTCGTAGCAAACAGTGTGATAGTCAATGCTTGCATCGGAAGTCGTGACAATGTGGTCGATCTTGCTGAGAGAATCTCCACGCTTTTTTGCCCACTGACGGCTATCCTTGGCATTGGCATTGGTAATAAATCTGCGGAATTCCTGGCTGTCATCGGTACAGTTGAAGTCACCGGTAACAATGACCGTATCTCCGTAGATCAAACGCAGATCATTGACCTTTTGGGCAAGCTGTTCTGCCTGCAGAAGTCGCTCTGCGGACTTGTCCCCGGGGCGGTCGGGAGTCCAGTGGGTGCTGATGAGAACAAACTGCTTGCCTGTACTTTTGACAGTGAACACACCCCATACCATACAGTGACCGTTGGTACGGGCGGTGTAGGGCTCAACACCACTGCCATTGAGAGTCAGAAGGTCTTTGCGGTACAGGATGCTGTTCAGAGCTAGGCCTACATTGGGCACATAATTGTAGTAGGAATATCCCGCCGCATCGGGCTCAGTAAGCCATGCCCATTTGGTAGTATCCAGCTGTTCAAAGGCTGTATACCATTTAGGAGTGGTTTCCTGGGTACAAACAGCTATGGGGTTGTTTTCATTGAGCATCTTTTCCAGATTAACCACACGGACACTGGTATCTTCCGGCTCAAAGCTTCCCCACCAAGTGGGAAATTCCGCATATACATTGGCACTCATAATGCGAATGTCGGAAGCGGTGGTATCCTGTGCAGGCGCTTTTCCTTCCGGCTTCATGGTAGGAAGCAACGTAAGGATCATAACTGTTAACAGGAGTATGGGGATGATTTTCTTCTTCATTTCACTCGTTCCTTTCTCGTGAATGATGGGATCTGCGAGAACTGATATAGTTCACTGCAATATTATATCATAAAATATTCCTTTCCGCTATGAGAATATGTAATTCTTTTACGAATCTTACAATTTCTCCCGGAATAGCCAAAAGCCAATCCTTCCCGAGACAAAAAGAAAGGATCTGCCACAGTCCGAAAACTGTAGCAGATCCGAAAGTTGTTTACTTAACAGCCTGTCACAAGATCCCGAGTTTAGGGATTGGTGGTGTAATAAGTCTTGGAAGAGGTAGAGCCGGAGGTGCTACCGGAGAGCTTATACAGGCAGATGGTCTTCTGAGAGCTGTAGGTAGAAGACTTGAAGTAACGGAAACGATCCTGACCGGAGGTGGTGTTGAAGCGGAGATATGCGCCGCCACTCTTAATGGTAACAGAGCCGCCGGAGGAAACGCTGATGGTGTTGGTGTACTTGGTGGAAGTGGAGGTGTTCATACCGTTGGCATTGGAAGTTCTGCCAATGTAGTAGCCACTTGCACTCTTAATGGTGTAGCCGCCGCTGACCTTTGCGATAGTGAAAGCATACTTGTTGACAGTGGAGCTTGCGGTGATAGAGTTGCTGGAAATGCTGACGGTCTTGTAATTGCTTGCAGCATCCAGAGAAGTGAGGCTACCGTTCATAACCATCTTCTCGCCTTCGTAGACGATCAGGTAGGTGCCGGACCAGTCACTGGGAGCAGAGGTAACCTTGGTGTACTTACTGCCGCTGGAGGTAGAAGTAGTGGTGGTGTACTTAAACAGAGCCTTCAGAGTGACATTGGAGTTCACAGTGACGGACTTGCCGGCAGCATAGTAGGTGGGAGCAGTGGTGCTGTTGCTGACGGAAGAGGTGGTCCAGCCAACGAAGGTGTAGCCGGAGGGAATGCCGGTGGGAGTGGGAAGCTTAATAGTGCCGCCCTTGGTGGTGGTGATGGAAGAAGCGGTAGCACCGGTGAAGGTTACGGTGACCTTGGTGGTGGAGGTGCTGCCGGAGGAAGAGCCGGAAGAGCTGCCGGAGGAAGAACCGCCGGAAGTGGAGGAGCCACTGCCGTTGGAGGGAGTCTTAATGCCACTGGGAACAGACTTGCCCAGGACCTTCCAGCCCAGTTCGGGATAGTCGATGAAGGGGTTACGGCTACCCTGAATAGACTGAACAGCGTCATTACGGGACATCTCGAAGGTGTCAACGGGGTCGGACTTCAGCCAATCCAGAAGGACGGATTCACTGGTGAAGACCTTGGTAACGGAGCTCATGGAAGTAGCCATGACATAATCGTACAGAACAACACGAGCGCAGTCGCCCTTAACATTGTCCAGGGGCTCGAAAATGCTGTTTGCATAGTAACCGCAGACCTTGCTACCGTTCTTGGAGGAGGTCTTCATAGCCTTTGCGCTGCTGCCGGCTTCGCCGTACTTGTTGTTGTTACGGGAAGAGTTTGCAGTGGGATCAGCGGGACGCATTGCGTGGAGGTCGCCCTCAACTGCATTGCCACCCAGGGACTGGGGCCACATATGCTCACGGTTCCAGGTCTTGCCGGAATCCCAAGTGCTGGTGCAGGTTGCGCTGGAGTAGAAAAGCATCATCTTAGAGGTGCTGCCCTGATAAGCATCGGAATACTTCATGTAGGAACGCAGGCCGTTGTAACCGACAGTGCTGTTCTTCTGCTTGACCAGAGTACGCAGAGAAGTACGCAGGGTACTACCGGACTGTGAAGACAGCTTTGCATAGGTATAGCTACCGGTGTAGTATGCCTTAGCCTTGGAGGACAGAGCAGTACAAACAGTTCCGCGCTTGCCGCTGTTGTAGGTGTAGGAAGCTGCATTGGCGCTGACGGCCATAGCTGCGAACATACCAACGAGCAGTGCCAGGGTAAGAACCATAGACAGAATGCGGATGGTGGTCTTCTTCATAATTTAAGTCATCTCCATTTTAAGATTTGAGCAGATTGCCCAATTTGTAGCTATATTTTACCACAGCGCAAGGGAAAACGCAAGGGTCACTTCCTATGACAAATTGTCCATTTTCACTGTTTTTCCACATTACGTTACCTGTTTGTATATTGTGTTTTTTTACGATTTTTTTAAGTTGTTTTTGTGCAGTTTTCACAATTCGGTATATTTGTCGCTTAAAATACCTTTTATGCGTGATTCCTGAAGAAATCTTCCATTTCTCATTTTCTCCCCTCAGCTCTTGCTTTTGGACGGAATTTCCAGTATAATAGATAGAAAAAAATACGGAAGGAGTACTATCCATGAAACATTCTTTACGCAAATCCCTCCTTTCCCTGCTACTGATCCTCTGTGTCTTCGTAAGCTGTTTGAGCCCTGTTTGGGCGGCTACAGGACCTCTGGTCAGCAATCAGGGACAGCGCCATGTCCTTTGTACAGATCTGAGTCAACAGGCGCTGGACTATTACACCGGTGAAAACACTTACGAAAATCTATCTCTCCTGCAGGGCAGGGATGCCCCCACAGACTCCTGGGCGGCAACACAGAACAACGCCCTTTACACCGCACTGCAGACCCTCATGACCGAGACCCACACCGTCAGTGCCATTTATGAAGGCTACGCAGAAGGCTCTCTTGCCTCCTTCTGGCCCAAGACCGATGCCGTTGCGGGAAGCAAATCCTACTATTATTTCTATTCGGACATCAACCGCAGTGACATCAGCGCCACCATGAACCGTGAGCATGTCTGGCCCAAGGCAAATGCCTCCTACTCCCAGCTGGGTGGCGGTGCGGATCTCCACCACCTGCGCCCCTCCATTGACACTGTCAACAAGGCAAAGAGCGACTACACCTTCGGCGACATCGACGATAATGCCTACGGCAGAACCACCAGCCTCATTAACGGTCAATTGGTTCTGGAGATCCTGAAGTCTAAGAATCTGGTCGAGGTTCGTGACAACATCAAGGGCGATATTGCCCGTATCCTGCTGTATGTCTACTGCCGTTGGGGTCAGCCCAACCTGTATTCCAATGTTACCGGCAGTAAGCTTCCTGCGCTGGATGAGGACGACAGTGTCAACAACGGTGTCCGTGCCATAGAGGATCTGGACACCCTCCTGCGCTGGTGCAGGGAAGACCCTGTGGATCAGTGGGAAATGGGTCGCAACGACCAGAGCGAAAACATTCAGGGTAACCGCAATGTCTTTATTGACTACCCGGAATTTGCATGGCTGATCTTCGGTCAGACACCTCCCGAGGATATGTCCACCCCTTCCGGCATGGCCGCCAATCCCCATTTTCTGGTACAGGTAAGTGTGAATAATCCCAGCTACGGCACAGCCACCATCAGCAGTGGCATCATCACCGCCACTCCCAAGAACGGCTATATGGTAGGCGGCTATACCCTTGTCAGTGGACAGGCCACCGTTACCCGTGAGGGCAACCGCTTCTATGTGACCCCTTCCACCAGCTGTCATATCCGTATTATGTTTGTCCCCCGTACCTTTGTCTATCTGGACTTCTCCGACGGCACCACCCTGTCGGGCTTTGCGGAAGAAAGCGTGACCCTGCCCCAAGCCCCCGACGGTCCTGAGGGCTACAGCTTCGTAGGCTGGTCCTTAGACACCGTAAAGGACAGTCCCACTGCCCCCACATACTATGCGCCGGGGACGGAATATGTCCTTACGGAGGATCAATACCTCTATGCCGTGTACAGCCATGAGCTTCAGGCCGAGGTTTCCGACGGAGACTATGTAAAGCTGACACAGGAGCCGGAAAACTGGAGCGGTGATTATCTTATTGTGTATGAAAGCTACGGCTATATTTTTAACGGCTCTCTTACCAACCCCAATGTGAACACCAATTGCCGTATGCTCGCCATCAGTAACAAGACCATCCCCTACAGCAGCGGCAACAACTTCCGTGTGACCGTCAGCGGTGAGGGACAGGAATACAGCATCCGCACCGCCTCCGGCATCTACATTGGCAATACCAGCGGTTATACCGGACTGGTATATGGCACAGCCGACAACTATTCCAACCGTCTGAGCATGAATGCCGACGGCACCGTGACCATCACTTCCGCAAGCGGTGCGATCTTCGGCTTCCTGAATTCTCAGAGAAAGTTCCAGTATTTCAACACCACTGCGACCAACAGACTGGCAGTCACCCTTTATCAAAAGCAGACCACCCGTATGATCCCCCATTATACCACCGAGCTTCCCAAGGGCTGCAGCCACAAGAACCTTGTAACCGTGAATGCCGTAGCTCCCACCTGCACCACAGAAGGCTGCAGTGCCTATTACACCTGTGCCGACTGCAAGCTCAGCTTCTCCGACAAGGCCTGCACCAAGGTCGTTGACCCCGCAGCTCTGATCCTCCCCGCCACCGACCACAGCTACAGCTACACCGAGGAGGGCGACAGCCATCTGCGCCGTTGCACCCGTTGCGGTAGCACCGTCACAGAGAGCCACAGCTATGTAGACGGTCTGTGTGTTTGCGGTAAGGCAGACGCCCCCGCCGTCATCGTGGACAATAATGTGGTCATTCGCCATACCCTGAATCTGGCAAGCGATATTTCCATCAACTATGCCATCAGCACCGCTCAGTTGCAGGGCTATGACAGCTTCAGCCTCACCTGCCTCATTCCCCAGTACGAAAACAACAGTCTGAAGGAAGTCACAGAGGTCATCCTTCAGCCGGAGCTGAGAGGCAGTTACTATTACTTCACCCTCACAGGCATTACCGCCGTGAGCCTTGCAGATACCATTGAAGCAACTCTGTACATGAGCAAGAAGGGCGAGAGCTACTGCTCCGTCACGGATATCTACAGCGTTGCAGACTACGCCTACAGTCAGCTGGACAAGGACAGTGCTTCCCTTGCCCTGAAGACCCTTTGCTCCAACCTCCTGCGTTACGGCGCATCTGCACAGCTCTTCAAGGAATATCGCACCGATGCCCTTGCGGATCAAAAGATGACCGATATCCACCGCAGTTACCTCTGTGATTTGGAGACTGTGGAATTCGGCACTACCAACACAGTACTGTCGGATCTGAGCTCCCCCTCCGTCACCTGGGCAGGTAAGTCCCTGAATTTGGAGTCCAAGGTCATTCTTTGCTTCATTATGGATCTGAGCAAATACAGCGGAGATCCCAAGGAGCTGAGCCTCCATGTGTCCTATACGGACTACGAGGGTGTGGAACAGACCCTGATACTCACAGATCCCGTCCTTTACAACAGTGCCAATTCCTACTATTCCTACAACTTTGACGGTCTCCTTGCGGCAGAGCTTCGCAGTGAGGTTTCCGTAGCGGTCTATCGTGGAGACAGCCGTGTATCCCAGACTCTGGTCTACAGCGCCGCCACCTACGGCGGAAACAAGAGCGGTCAGCTTCGCACCCTCTGCCAGGCTCTGCTGGCCTACTCCGATGCCGCCCTTGCACAGTTCACAAGCTAAAAAACACAGCGCAACAGCCTATGGCCTCAAAGGGTCATAGGCTGTTGTGCTTCTATACAATGTAATATTGTATTTGCAAGTATCGATCTGTACAAATGCTTATTTCATGTCTGCTGAATAAGTCGCTACCGCGACCTATTCCCACAGCATAGCTGTGGAAACCTGTGAAAACGGCAGTTTTAAGCCGTTTTTTCAGGTATACAGCCATTATTATTTATCCTTTTTGTGACAGCTCCCGCTCATGGGACAGCCTCCGCAAGAGCCTCCGCAGGAACAGGAGGACTTCCCCTGCTTCCGCAAACGGATCTCCCGCAGGATCACCCCGCAAACCGCCACAAGCACGATCCCAAGGATCACTGCACTCAATAAATCCATATATTCCCTCCTGTACTCCCATGTATCGGAGTCTTGTCCTGCAAATTTCCCAAATTATTTTAAAAATTCGACAGTTTCCGCTGAAGTATTTTTTCTCCTAGCTTATGCATAATTGCATATTTTATCATTGGAGGCTTTTGTCAGGAAAGCTCCGGCAGACTGTCGGGCATAGGCTTCCCCGCCTCCACAAGGGGCAGATACCAGCTGTCGTAGTGATAGGGCTTGTCTGCCAGCCCCTCCCAATCCTCTCCCCATGGTCTGAGGTAGATGGAATAATAAAAGCTACCCGTATCATTCTCTCCGCCGAAGGACAGCAAGAGCATATTCTCAACCCCTGCCTCCCCGGGATCCATAAGCCAGTCGCTTTGTCCGATCTGTACCGCACCGAAGTAGCCCTGGGTAGAAACACCTACGCCCTCATCATTGAGGCGGAACTGTACCTCTCCCAGAGGATCTTCCTTAGAGCTGTCCTGATCCCACAGACGGATGATCCCCAGATCATTGCCCTGCATCTCCACAGTGGCGCACAGATCCCACCATGCACCCTGCATATCCGCAAAGCTACCTTCGCCTTCATCCACGATCCACCAGCCGTACCAATCTCCGTTCCACCAGAGCTGTTCTTCCGTCAGATCCCGTTCTACCAGGGGAATGTAGTCCTCTTGGAATTGGAAGCATAGCACAGTACCCTCGTCCATATAGTCCACATAGATATCCCCCTCCTTCACATAGCCCTTGCTGGTCTTACCCTCCAAGGTCAGGCGGAAGACCTCCCCACGGAGGCTCCAACGGATGTCATAAACATTGTCTGCCAGACAGATGATGCCCTTACCGTCAGCGTCCAGTCGGAGATAATTTTCACCGACATACACTCTGTCCATAGCGACGACATAGCCCTCTGTATCGATGTCTGTCCCCACATAATATCCATGTAATTCCGGATGCTCCTCCTTCTGTCCGCAGGCCGTCAGGCACAGCCCCAGACACAGGAGCAGGATCATAAATCGTTTCATAGCTTGTGCCTCCTTCTTTATCGTCCCCCTCATTTTACACAGTTTTCCTCAAAATAGCAAGAGCAGAGCCTGTCTATTTTTTCTGTTCGGGTGAATTTTTATAAATTTTTTCAACCATATTCTTGACATTCTGAGAAATTGCGATATGATATTATACAGTAGTATGCAGTGTGCAGAGTTCCACACCTTCGAACCCACGGGGAGGTGCATTTATTTTCATGAAGAAACGCATACAAATCATTACAGGTCACTATGGTAGCGGTAAGACGGAGTTTGCCGTCAATCTGGCGCTGAAGCTTGCTTCCGAGGGTCAGAAGACCGCCCTTGCGGATCTGGATATCGTCAATCCCTACTTCCGCTCCTACGAGCAGGCCAAGCGTCTGGAGGAGGCGGGAGTCAAGGTCATCGTGACCTCCTGCGGAGGTGTGGCGGATATCCCCGCACTGAATCCCGCAGTCCTCAGTATTTTCCAGGACCGCTCCTATCGTGGAGTGCTGGATATCGGAGGAGATCCCATCGGTGCAAGAGTCCTTGCCCGTTTTGCTCCCCAATTGGAGAAGGAGGAATTCGACCTTCTCTTTGTCCTCAATGCCAACCGCCCGGAGACCGGTACTGCAGAAAAGGCTCTGGACTACCTGCGAGCCATTGAATACGAATGCAAGCAGAAGGTCACAGGCATTGTGAACAATACCCATCTTTGTACCCAGACCACCCCCGAGGAGATCCTCAAGGGTAAGGTTTTGGCGCAGGAGCTGTCAGCTTTGACAGGACTGCCAATTGTTTGTCACGGAGTGCATCGGCGCTTTGTCCCAGCCCTGCAGGGACAGTTGTCCGAGCCTCTGCTTCCCATGGAGCTTTACATGAGAAAGCCTTGGGAAATTACCATCAGTGAGGAGGAAGAAGAAATACTATGGCAGGTTTAGTAACATTCCGTCAGGACAGATGCAAGGGTTGCGAACTGTGCGCTCTGGTCTGCCCCAAGAACATCATCATTATGGATGAGACCGTCACCAACCGTAAGGGTTATCACCCCGCCGCTGTCCGCGAGGAGGACATGGCAAAGTGCATCGGCTGCGGAAGCTGTGCAAAAATGTGTCCAGATTCCATTATTACAGTGGAAAGAACATAAGGAGGAACTATGGCAAAAGAACTTTGGAAAGGCAATGAAGCCATTGCCGAAGCCGCCATCCGTGCCGGCTGTAAATATTTCTTCGGCTATCCCATCACCCCTCAGAATGAGATCCCCGAATATCTGTCCCTGCATCTGCCCAAGATCGGCGGATGCTTCCTGCAGGCTGAGAGCGAAGTCGCCGCTATCAACATGATCTACGGTGCCGCAGGTTGCGGTAAGCGTGTCATGACCTCTTCCTCCTCCCCCGGAATTTCCCTGAAGCAGGAAGGCATTACCTACATCTGCGGTGCAGAGCTTCCCGCAGTTATCGTCAACATGATGCGTGGCGGCCCCGGTCTGGGCACCATCCAGCCCGCACAGGGTGACTACTATCAGGCTACCCGTGGCGGCGGCAACGGTGACTACCGTCATCTGGTCTACGCCCCCGCTACCATTCAGGAAGCCG
The DNA here is from genome assembly GCA_045586205.1 of Faecousia sp. GTDB lineage: Bacteria > Bacillota > Clostridia > Oscillospirales > Oscillospiraceae > JAZOXB01. The sequence continues at coordinate 13,242 of JAZMZW010000128.1, forward strand.
CTGACTATGTCCAGATGGCCTTCGATGTAGCCGACTACTACCGCAACCCCGTCATGATCCTTGCCGATGGCATGATCGGCCAGATGATGGAAGCCATCGAATGGCGCGAAGTTCCCAAGCGAGAGCTTCCCGAGAAGACCTGGGCAACAACCGGCACCAAGGGTGAGCGTCAGCCCAACATCATCAACTCCCTGTATATCGACCCCAACATCTGTGCAGAGCACAACGAGCGTCTGGCTAAGAAGTATCAGGCTATGGAAGAGAATGAAGTCCTCTGGGAAGAGTACAATACAGAAGATTGCGACGTTCTCTTTGTTGCTTACGGCACTCCCTCCCGTATTGCCCGTGCCGCCATCCGCCAGTTGGAGAAGGAAGGCATCAAGGCAGGCCTGCTCCGTCCCATCACCCTGTGGCCCTTCCCCAACAAGGCTCTGAAGGCCTGTGCACAGCAGGCAAGTGTCAAGGCTGTCGTGGATGTAGAGCTGAGCATGGGTCAGATGATCGACGATGTAAAGATCGCTCTTGAGGGTTGCAAGCCCGTTGCCTTCGTTGGTAAGGCAGGCGGTGTTGTTCCCACACCCGCAGAAGTCGCCGCAGCCGCAAAGGCCGCTATTGGGAGGTAAGAAACATGGCTATCGTATATCAGAAATCCAAAGGCTTGACCGATGCCGAGCTGCACTATTGCCCCGGCTGTACCCACGGCATCGTACATAAGCTGGTCGCTGAGACCTTAGAGGAAATGGGCGTTCTGGGACAGACCATCGGTGTCGCTCCCGTCGGCTGCTCCGTTTTCGCATACAACTACTTCAACTGCGACATGCACGAGGCCGCACACGGCAGAGCCCCCGCAGTCGCTACCGGTATCAAGCGTGTCTCCGATCCCGGCACTATCGTTTTCACCTATCAGGGTGACGGCGACCTTGCCGCTATCGGTACCGCAGAGATCATTCACGCCGCCATGCGCGGTGAGAAGTTCACCACCATTTTCATCAACAATGCCATTTACGGCATGACCGGCGGTCAGATGGCTCCCACCACTCTGGTTGGTCAGAAGGCCACCACCGCCCCCATGGGCAGACAGCAGGATCACTACGGCTCCCCCATCCGCATGTCCGAGATCATCGCAACTCTGGACGGCTGTGCTTATGCCGCCCGTACCTGCGTCACCGATATCGCAAACCTGAACAAGACCAAGAAGGCCATCCAGAAGGCATTCCGTATGCAGCAGGAAGGCAAGGGCTTCACCTTCGTAGAAGTTCTGGCTTGCTGTCCCACCAACTGGGGCAAGACTCCCGTCGCCTCCGTGGAATGGCTGAAGGAGAACATGATCCCCTACTTCCCCCTGGGCGTATACAAGGACATTGAGGGAGGTGCCAAATAATGACAAACGAAATTATGATCGCAGGCTTTGGCGGTCAGGGTGTTATGGCCATCGGCAAGACTCTGGCTGAAGCCGGCATGAAGGAAGGCAAGGACGTTTCCTGGCTCCCCTCCTACGGCCCCGAAATGCGTGGCGGCACAGCCAACTGCTGTGTAGTCATTTCCGACGAGCCCATCGTCAGCCCCATCGTGCTTGAGCCCTCTGAGCTCATCGCAATGAATCTGCCCTCCCTTTTGAAGTTCGAGCCTACCGTAGTCAAGGGTGGCACCATCTTCGTCAACAGCTCCATCATCTCCGAGAAGGTACAGCGTGATGATGTCCGTGTGATCTATGTTCCCTGTCTGGAGATCGCACAGGAGCTGGGCAACCTGAAGGTAGCCAACATGGTCATGCTGGGTGCTTACATTCAGGCTATGGGCAACCTTGGTGTAGAAACCATCAAGGAAATGCTGGTTCACATGTTCACAGGTCCTAAGGCAAAGCTGGTTGACCTGAATATCGAGGCACTCCGTCGCGGAGCCGCCTGCGTAGAATAATCCATAGAAAGGAGAAGCAATATGCTTCCTGAAATCAAAATTTTCCGCACCGAGACCCCCAAGGAAAAGCCCGCAGACGAGTCTACTCTGGGTTTCGGCAAGCGTTTCTCCGATCACATGTTCATAACCAAATATGACGAGGGAAAGGGCTGGCATGATGCCCGCATCGTTCCCTATGCCCCCCTGCAGCTGTCCCCCGCCGCTCCCGTGCTCCACTATGCACAGGAGATCTTCGAAGGTCTGAAGGCCTACCGCCGTGCAGACGGCAAGGTTCAGCTCTTCCGTCCGGAAGAAAACGCAAAGCGTCTGAACAGCAGTGCAGAGCGTATGTGCATGCCCACCCTGGATGTGGAATATCAGGTCAAGGCTATGCAGGCTCTGGTAAAGGTAGAGGAAGACTGGGTACCTCACAATGACGGTACTTCCCTGTACCTCCGCCCCACCATGATTGCTGTAGGCGAAGAGCTGGGTGTTCATCCCTCCGCTCATTATCTGTACTACATCATCTGCTCCCCCTCCGGCGCATACTACAGGAACGGCATGGCTCCTGTCCGTATCCGCATTGAGGATCACTATGTCCGTGCTGTCCGTGGCGGTATCGGCGCATGGAAGACCGGTGGCAACTACGCCGCTTCCCTGAAGGCAGGCGCAGAGGCCGCAAAGGACGGCTTCGATCAGGTCCTGTGGCTGGACGGCAGAGAGAACCGCTATGTCCAGGAAGTTGGCGCTATGAACATGATGTTCGTTCTGGACGGCAAGCTGGTCACCGCTCCCATTGAAGACTGCATCCTCCCCGGCATCACCCGTAAGAGCATCATGCAGTTGGCAGCAGACAAGGGTCTGACCGTTGAGGAACGCCCCATTGAGCTGACCGAGCTCTTCGAAGCCTACGAAAAGGGTACTCTCTCCGAGGCCTTCGGCACCGGCACCGCCGCTGTCATCTCCCCCGTTGGGGAAATGTGCTACAAGGAGCGCTCCATGAAGCTGTCCGGTGGCAAGATCGGCCCCATTGCACAGGCTATGTACGACGCTCTGGTAGGCATCCAGACCGGCACTCTGGAAGATCCCTACAACTGGATCACTCCCGTTTAAGTTTTTATCATCGGATCGATCACACCCAAAGAAAGAGAGGGCGAAACAGATGCACGAAAGCGAATCTTATTACTTTTGCAGATCCCTAATGGCACCTGACGAGCACATTCTCTGGCACGGCAAACCCGAGCCCGGCACAGTCCTTACCTCTCAAGATGTATTCATGATCCCCTTTTCCCTGTTATGGTGTGGCTTTGCCGTATTCTGGACTGTGGGTGCCGCCAAAGCAGGAGGCGTATTCGGTCTCTTCGGTGTTCCCTTCCTGCTGATCGGCCTGTATATGGTCTTCGGCCGTCTTGTCCACGCCGCCTACCTGCGGAAGAACAGCTACTATGTGATCACCAACAAGCGGATCTACCGCCAAAGGGGTAAAAAGATCGATTTTCTGTCCTCTGCCTCCATGCCCCCTTACCAGACCATCGTCCACAAAAACGGTTGCGGTACTGTGTATTTCCAGGACATGATGGCATACGGCAGATACGGTAGATACAGCAGGTACAACAGCACTCACTACGCCACCTTTAACAACGGAATGTTCCCCGGCCGCGGCTTCACTCTGGACAATCTCGCCGACATCGGCAGAGTCCAAAACGCCATCGAACAAATGGAACGCTGATCGGCCTCAAAGAGTCTTTGAGATTCCCATTTATTCCATGACAACCCCGATTCTCTCTTTCGAGAGAATCGGGGTAAGCTACGGCAAGTTGACAGTGGAAAGTTCCTTTGTCGGCAGTCAAATTATAGTTTGTCGAACTGTTTTGTAAAAGGCGCTGTAGGGGCGAAGCCGAGTCGACCCCCGATGCAGGCACTATCAACTTTGCACGATCTATCGACAGAATACATAGCAACCATCGCTGATGGTTGAAGATGGCATTGTAGATATACAATAACCGGTGTAAACCGTACTCGCCGATCGTAGGGCAAGCTGCCCTCAGCTTGCCGGTGCAGGAACCGAAAACAAGCTGCGCAGATCCTTTTCCCGGCAGGACTACCTAATCTGTTTCATTTTGGAAGCCACACAAGACTGCCCCTTCGGGGACGGCAAGCTGAGGTAGCGAAGCGGAGGACACAGAAGTGAGGGGCTGTCTCAAAATGAAATTTCAGGAGGCTGCCCTGTAGTAGCTCGCCATGGGCGAGTTTTGCACAGATTGTTAGGTTTTTGTGCATAAAAAACGAAAATCCCCCTAAAAAAGGCACACCAAACCAAGGTGGTAGAGTTTACCACCTTCGGTTTGGTGTGTTTTCTGTTGTTTTTGAGGTTATGCCGCTCGTGGCTTTATCAAGTGTATTCCCAACCGACCTGTTTGGATTTTATGGTGCAGTTTGAGAACATTGTAGGCTATGCTGAGGAGATTCCATTCAAC
>JAZMZW010000129.1:0-7831 GCA_045586205.1 Faecousia sp.
GACCTTGCGCGGAGAAATACGCAGGTATTTCAGATGTGCTTTTGCTTCCATGTTTCTTCCCCCTTACTTAGAATTGGAGGTCTTGGAGCCGGAGTGACCGCGGAACGTTCTGGTGGGAACGAACTCACCCAGCTTATGACCAACCATGTCTTCAGTCACGTAGACGGGAACGTGCTTACGGCCGTCATGGACTGCGATCGTGTGACCTACGAAGGAGGGGAAAATGGTGGAAGATCTGGACCAGGTCTTCAGCACTTTCTTATCGCCGTTCTTGTTCAGCTCTTCAATGCGCTTGTAGAGCTCAGGAGCAACAAACGGGCCTTTCTTAATGCTTCTGCTCATTCTTCATTTCCTCCTTACTTGCTGTTGCGACGCTTGATAATGAACTTATCGGTCGGGTTCTTGGTCTTACGAGTCTTGTAACCCAGAGCAGGCTTGCCCCAAGGAGTGACAGGACCGGTACGGCCGATAGGAGCACGACCTTCGCCACCGCCGTGGGGGTGGTCGCAGGGGTTCATAACGGAGCCGCGGACGGTGGGACGGATACCCATGTGACGGGTACGGCCGGCCTTACCGATGTGGATGTTGCCATGATCAATGTTACCAACCTGGCCGATGCAAGCCTTGCAGTTCATGCGGACATAGCGCATTTCGCCGGAAGGCAGACGGACCTGAGCCAGTTCCTCTTCCTTAGCCAGCAGCTGAGCTGCTACGCCTGCGGAACGGACAAGCTGTGCGCCGTAACCGGGCTGCAGCTCGATGTTGTGGATCACGGTACCAACGGGGATGTTTGCGATGGGCAGGCAGTTGCCGGGCTTGATGTCGGCTTCTGCGGAGGAAATGACGGTATCGCCAACCTTCAGACCAACGGGAGCCAGGATGTAGCGGAGCTCGCCGTCTGCGTACTTCACCAGAGCGATGAAAGCACTGCGGTTGGGATCGTACTCCAGGCGCTCAACAACAGCGGGGATGTCCAGCTTGTTGCGCTTGAAGTCGATGATACGGTACTTACGCTTGTTGCCGCCGCCACGATGACGGACGGTGATCTTGCCGTAGCTGTTGCGACCGGAATGCTTCTTCAGGGTCTCAACCAGGCTACGCTCGGGCTTTGCCTTCTTATCTACGCCCTCAAACGCGGACACGGTCATGCCACGACGAGCGGGGGTATAAGGCTTATAAGTCTTAATCGCCATATTGCGTTACACTCCTTTTTGAGATAATGGATTAGACCATACCCTCGAAGAATTCGATGGTCTTGGATTCGGCAGTCAGCTTAACGACAGCCTTCTTGAAGGAAGCAGTGCGGCCTGCGGGATATCTGCCCTGGCGCTTCTGCTTGCCATCCATGTTGATGGTGGTGACCTTTTCGACCTCAACGCCGAAGATCTCGGAAACAGCCTTCTTGATCTCAGTCTTGTTTGCATCCTTAGCAACGATGAAAACGTACTTCTTCAGCTCGACAGCTTCCATGGACTGTTCGGTGATGACCGGACGGATGATGATATCGTATGCGGACTTCATGCGAACACCTCCTGAATCTTAGCGAGTGCAGCCTTATCAAGTACGAGCTTCTTAGCATTGAGGATGTCGTACACGTTGATCAGGTTTGCAAAAGTGGTCTGAACGCCGGGGATGTTACGAGCGGAGAGGATGACATTCTCGTTAGCCTCTGCGGTAACAACCAGAGCCTTGCAGTCAGCGTTAACTGCGCTCAGGAAGCCGACGAACTTCTTGGTCTTGATTTCGTCCATCTTGATCTCGTCGATGATGACGATTGCATCAGCCTGAGCCTTTGCGGAGAGGACGGACTTCAGAGCCAGTCTACGAACCTTCTTGTTGAGGGTGTAGCTGTAATCTCTGGGCTTGGGAGCGAAAACGATACCGCCGTGAGTCCACTGGGGAGCACGGGTGCTGCCCTGACGAGCGTGGCCGGTACCCTTCTGACGCCAAGGCTTCTTGCCGCCGCCGGAGACCTCTGCACGGGTCAAAGCGGACTGTGTGCCCTGACGGCAGTTTGCCAGGTGATTCTTGACAACATCATGAACGACGGCCTGATTGGGCTCAATGCCGAAAATGGCCTCGGAAAGCTCAACTTCGCCTACCTGCTTGCCGGTCATGTCATAAACATTCTTAAGCATTTAGTTTAGTTCTCCTTTCCTTAGCTTCTTGCAGAGGCCTTCTGGGGATTACGTCCGGAAGCCTTCTGCGGGTTCTTGCTGATGCCAGCATCGCCCTTAGCGATCTTGATGGTCTTGACAGTGCTCTTGATATAGACGAGGCCGCCCTTGGGGCCGGGGATTGCGCCGCGAACAACGATCATGTTGAGCTCTTCGTCAACCTTGACTACGTCGAGGTTCTGGATGGTGACCTGCTCTGCACCCATATGGCCGGGCATGTTCTTGCCCTTGAAGATACGGGAGGGAGTGGAGCAAGCGCCCATAGAGCCGGAGTGACGATGGACGGGGCCGCCGCCGTGGCTGTTCTTCTGAACATGGGTGCCATGGCGCTTGACAGAACCTTCGAAGCCGTGGCCCTTGGAGGTGCCGGTGACATCGATGTGATCTCCTGCTGCGAAGACGCTGGCCTTGATCTCAGCGCCGACTTCCAGCTCGGAAGCATTGTCAAGCTTGAATTCCTTAAGGTGTCTCTTGGCAGATACGCCTGCCTTCTTCAGGTGGCCCAGCTCGGGCTTGGACAGCTTTCTCTCAGCGACGTCGCCGAATGCAAGCTGTACGGAGTTGTAGCCATCTGTTTCGATGGTCTTCTTCTGAGCGACGACGCAAGGACCTGCTTCGATAACGGTAACAGGGATCACGCGGCCGGACTCTTCGAAGATCTGGGTCATGCCCACTTTCTTGCCGATGATTGCTTTCTGCATTTTGTTTACTCCTTTTTTAGGTTATTGGTTGACAAACTTGGCCATTGGGCAGCTATTGGTTTGCCAACATGACCCGGGATCGCTCGGCAGCGATCAGGGGACTGCGAAGGGTTTGACTGTGATATATATTATAATGTATATATTACAGCTTTATCTCAATCTCAACACCAGCGGGAAGATCGAGAGTCTGGAGAGCCTCGATGGTCTTGGGGGTGGGGTCGAGAATATCGATCAGTCTCTTGTGGGTGCGGCGCTCGAACTGCTCACGGGAATCCTTATACTTGTGAACAGCACGCAGGATGGTGATGATTTCCTTCTTGGTGGGAAGGGGGATGGGGCCGGAAACGGTGGAGCCGTTTCTCTTTGCGGATTCGACGATCTTCTCAGCAGTTGCGTCGATGATCTGGTGATCATATGCCTTCAGGCGAATTCTGATCATGTTGTTGGTCATTGTTGTTTTCCTCCTAATTTTAACGTACTCAGGTCTCTCTGGTTTTCTGGGTACGGTCGAGGTAATTTGCTGTACGCTTATCCGTGCGTATCACTCCGTATCCATGAAAAAAGGCCGACTTGTGCCGACCGAGTTCATGCCCTGCGGCGATATACGCCACATACATATTTACCTCAGCCGCCCGATGACCGGACATACTCCGCAGAAGTTACCGTCTTTCGACGCAATCTCCTGCATCATCGCAGTTTGCACAGTCCAATGCCGAACTCGTGCCATTACATTCTACTTCATCCCCCGAAAAAAGTCAAGTCTTTTTTTCTCTTTTTTTCACAATTTTTTGAAAAAATTTTTGTGAGAAACAGAGAAAAGCTGTTTTCATCGAAAGTTGTTTACAAGAACCCTCTCTTGCTCCGTCTTTCCCCTTCCCCCCTCCCCTCATTGGGCTGATTTCCTATTGATTTTCTCAGGGTCTGCTGATATAATTTATACATCTATTATATATAAGGAGAATGGTCTATGAAAAAGATCGGATTTATCGGCATCGGGAATATGGGAGGTGCTTTGGCACAGGTGGTATCCCGAAGCGTACCGGGGAAATATATTCTGGTCTGCAGTCGGAATATGGAGCATGCAGAGGCCTTTGCGGAGGAGAATTATTTCACTGCCGTGGATAAGGAACAGCTTGCACGGGAAGCAGATGTGATCTTCCTGGGAGTCAAGCCTCACCAACTCCCTGGGGTAGTTGCGCAGATCGCTCCCATTCTTAAAAAGCGCGAAGATACCTATCTGCTGGTCAGTATGGCCGCCGGAGTGGAATGCCGTAAAATCGAAAGCCTCCTGGATACGGAAGCTCATCTGATCCGTATTATGCCCAACACCCCCGTATTGGTGGGTGCAGGTGCGATCCCCTACTGCCTAGGTAGTCATGCTACAGGTGGAGATGTGGAGATCCTCCTTTCCCTGTTAGAGAACGGCGGAAAGCTCACAGAGGTTTCCGAAGCTCTGATGGATGCGGTTTCCTCTGTCAGCGGTTGCGGTCCTGCCTTTGTGTATCTGTTCATCGAAGCTATGGCAGATGCAGGAGTTGCCTGCGGTTTGCCCAGAGCCATGGCAATAGAGCTGGCAGCTCAGACCGTCGTCGGCGCAGGTGAAATGGTTCTGCAAACCGCTCAGCACCCCGGCGCCCTAAAGGACGCTGTCTGCTCCCCCGGTGGCAGTACCATTGCCGGCGTCTGTGCCTTAGAGGAACACGGCCTCAGAAAGGCAGTACAAAAGGCTGTTCTGGCAGCTTTTGAGAAAAATCAAAAATTAGGAAAGAATTGATCCGTCCTATAGAAAAAAGCACCGGCATAAGCAGGTGCTTTTTTGTACGGAAGCATAAATAAAAAGTCGGGCAATTACTTATTTGCAATTTGTTTCCGGCACCATGTAAATAAGGCTTCGGACATTTCGCAGAAATCAGGCTGTCCGCCATTTTTCAGATGTGCAAAGGTATCTATGATCTGTTTATCATTTGGGGATGCCAAAAGTTGCAGGTCATTCTGTTGCTTGATGTAGCTCCCTCTTTGCCGGTAGACGATTGCCTGCACAACAAAGGAAGCGGATTTATAGAGTCCTCGCAAAATCTCCTCGCTTTTTTCGTGGAGCATATTGTGCACACAGCCATGATAGATGTTGCAGACACCGGTTTTAACGGCTCTGTCCACAGCCCCCTTATCAACCATGGCTAAGACTTTGTCAAGGCTCCCCTTAATGGGTGTCGTGTCATGGCAAAACCGGAACAAATCCGATGACTCCCAATTCAGAAGTTCTTCCTTCCCCGATAAGAACCCGCAAATCAACTCTCTGTGCGGCAAGGTATTCAGCATCGCCTCATAGCTTTGCACATCCTTGAAGGATAGGTCATCCAGGATCACCACAACATCAATGTCGCTTGTATCCGTCGCCTCCCCACGACCATAACTGCCTTGCAAACCGACAAACCACACACGGTTTGCGAAAGTCCCCTGCAAGGCGCGTAAAAACTTCTCCATCCAAGCATGTATATTTATCATCTCAACACCTCACAGATCATAAAGATAAAATGCCCCCCTTCGGGGATGAAATCTGCTTCGCAGATGAAATCCACCCACCGCCACAGCGATTTCATCCGACTGAAGGGAGGATTTCATCATCGAAGATGATTTCACCCACCCGCAAGGGTGGATATCATTAAAAAACACTTGCGGATGCAAGTGCCTTTTGTCGGTGCGGATGATGTGTTGCAATGAATAAATTTCCCAAAAAACCTGTAAAGCTTCACAGGATAGATAATTTCAGTGATGAGTGATGCCGCTGCGCTGTTATAAGTGATGCAATGCGTTCCCCCACGCGCCGAAGGCGTGCATCACGGGCGAAGCCTGCATCACGCACGAAGTGTGCATCACGTTCCGATAGGAACGCATCACTGAAAAAACCTGATTGCATAGCAATCAGGTTTTTTCTGGCAGGGGCACAAGGACTTGAACCCTGAGCCTACGGTTTTGGAGACCGCCGCTCTACCAATTGAGCTATACCCCTATATAAAATTTGGTGGGCCTTCGGGGACTCGAACCCGGGACCGTCCGGTTATGAGCCGGATGCTCTAACCAACTGAGCTAAAGGCCCATTTCCTCGACGGACTGACCCGTCAACGCATTGCATTATAACATACATATCACAGATTGTCAATAGTGAAATCGGAATTTCTCTCCCTTTCCTTCCTATTTTTTCAAATTATAGCCTGTTCACGGCACGTTTCCCGTCGCGCTCCCCCCATCTCCCGGATCTCTATGAGAAACCTTTAAAGGCGAAGCGTACTTGACAAAGCCGTTCTACGCCGTTAATATATTAGGATGCAAGTAACAAATCGCATCACAAGGAGGTTATTTTTCCGAAATAGCAGAAATAAACCTCTTTATTTTGCGAATTTTACCCTATATTTCTCTCACAGACTGTGCTATACTATAGGTGTAAGGAACAAAACAACCGAGCACTCTCATATGCTTCCCCGGCGGGGGTGGCACTTAGGATCTGCGCCTCCCTATGTTACGCTCCACATTTGTACATGGGATGATCCCGAGTGCCACCCTCTTTTTCTGCATTTGAGCTTTTTCCACCTTGGACTTTGTACGGTTTTTCTTGATTTCCGTCCGGTCCTGTGGTAAATTAGTATATATTCCTTTTCTAATATGGAGGTACTTATGAATTCTGCAGAATCTCCGTTGCAAGCACCTGCAAGGACACAGTCCCGTCGCACAGTGTCTATGGATGTGATCCGCTGTTTTGCTCTGCTCTGTGTGATAAGTGAACATTTCTTTCTTAACAGCGGTTTCTATGGACAAATCGTAGCAGGGCGGAAAATGCTGATCATGGTCAGTCTGCGGAGCTTCTTTATGGTCTGTGTTCCCCTGTTCCTGCTTCTGTCCGGTTATTTGCTGAACAAAAAGACTCCCTGCAGAGCCTATTACAAGCGGATCTTTCGGCTCTTGGGAGTATATTTGCTCAGTTGTTGTGCCTGTATCCTGTACCGCTTTTTCTTCCACCGCGAGAACTTCTCTGTGTACCGCTCCGTCCGTGGGATCTTCAACTTCTATGCCTCGGAATACGGCTGGTATATAAAAATGTATCTGGGTCTGTTCCTGCTGATCCCCTTCCTGAACAGCATGTACCACAGCTTGGACAGTCAAAAGAAAAAGAAGCTGCTGGTACTCAGTCTGATCCTCCTGACTGCGGTGCCCTCCGCACTGAACATCTGGCGCTTCAACGATCCCGGCTGGTGGTCAAATCCCGCAAGCAGTGCAGACTTTGACATTGTCGTGCCGGATTGGTGGATCAACTTCTACCCTGTGACCTATTATCTTCTGGGCTGTTACCTGCGGGAATTCCCCCTGAAGCTCAGCAAGGGAAAAAGCCTTTGCCTGATGCTCCTGTGCTTTGTGGTAGCCGGGCTGTTCAACTTCTACCGTTCCCATGATACGGTCTTTGTACAGGGGATCTGGGAGGATAACGGCTCTGCTCTTGTACTGATCCAAAGTGTTCTGGTCTTCCATCTCCTCAACAGCTTCTCCTATTCCGGGGCTTCTGCCAAGGGTTGCAAGGTGCTGTCCTATCTCTCCGGTCTTACTATGGGGGCTTATTTGTGTTCCTGGATCTTTGATAATGCCTTTTATCCCATTCTTGCCCAAATAGAGCCACGGATGCATTTCCGTCTGTACTATGCGCCTGTCATCGTATTGGCCGTGGTGCTATGCTCCCTGACTCTGTCCGCAGTTTTGAACGGAGTATATGATCTTCTTGCAAAGCTGATCCAAAGGAAAAAAAGGGGCTGTCTCACTAAATGAGGCAGCCCCACAAAAATACATCGACCGGCATTGTACAAAAGACTGTACAAATGCCGGTCGATGGCGTATAATTATGGTGTGAAAAATAACAACACGCAAGTAGATTATACAGTATACGGGGCTGGAAATCAAGTATACTTG
>JAZMZW010000130.1:0-47795 GCA_045586205.1 Faecousia sp.
GTTTATCTAACTGGCGCGGGAGCGCCCAAGGCTCCCTTGTGTAAAGGGAGCTGTCAAAAATCTTCTGATTTTTGACTGAGGGATTGTTACCGCAGTACGATTTCGCCGAAACCGTACTAGAGATGCAAGACCCTACCGCACAATCCCTCCGTCACGGCTACGCCGTGCCACCTCCCTTTACACAAGGGAGGCTTTAGTGCCTACCGCGTCGCTAAACTGCTCTATAAACAGAATTTTGCATTTCTATTTGCCGATGTGGTGATTGACAAATTCTGCAAGCCGTGATAAAGTGCAAGTGAACAAAAAATCTTCCCATTGGAGGATATCACAAAATGTATATCGGAGGTTTGATACTATGAAAAAAATCCTGTGTATCCTGCTCCTGTTTGTCATGCTGTGCAGTCTTTTTCCCTCTGTACAGGCCTCGGAGGGACAGACGGATCTGAGTCTGTGTGTTGGCGCGGACGAAAGTCAAATGAATGTGACCTGGTATGCCACTTCCGGTGAGCCCGGATCTGTGTTGTTGTCCAAGGTTTCGGACTTGGTAGGCGGAGAACTGCCCCGAGAGGCAAGAAGCTTCCCCTCCCATTGTACGGAAGCCAACGACCCCGGCTACTACAGTCACAAGACCACTCTGACGGGTTTGGAATCCGGAACAGACTATGTCTATGTTCTGGTCAACGGCGAGCTTCGTTCCCCCATGTATTCCTTCACCACTGCCCCGGAAGGGGATTTCAGCTTTATGCTTTTGGGAGATCCCCAGTTAGGTGGCAGTAAGGACTTGGAAAAAGATACTGCCGGTTGGGCGCAGACCTTGGAGCGGATCCGAGAAAGCTTCTCCGACACCGCCTTCCTCCTGACCGCAGGAGATCATGTAAACAGCAAAGATGACGAGGAACAGTTCGACGCCCTCCTGCACCATGAGCTTCTGTCCTCCATACCCTTTGCCAATGTGATCGGCAACCATGAATCCGGCTCGGACACCTTTGCCCAGCATTTCTACCGTCCCAACGAGTCTACGGAATACGGCGTCAAGGACGCAGGAGGAGATGCCTATTTCCTATACCACGGGGTGCTGTTCTTCCTGATCAACAGTAACGATCGGGATGCCGAGGAACACCGCACCTTTATGGAAGAGGTTCTTGCAAAACACCCGGATGCCACGTGGAAGATCGTAGGCCTGCACCACTCTCTTTACACCGTAGCAAACCACGCAGAGGATGAGAAGATCCTCAGCCGTCGGGAGGATCTTGTTCCCCTGTTCCAAGAACTGGACATTGACCTGGTACTGATGGGACATGACCATGTATACTGTCGCAGTTATGTGATGGAGGGCTTAAAGCCCGTAACAGATCCCGATCTCTATGACAAGAGGGACTACAGCGCCGTATCCGACCCCAAAGGTGTGGTTTACCTCACGGCAAATTCCTCCTCCGGCTCTAAGACCTACTCCCCGGAGGATGAGGTCTATCCGTATTCTGCCGCTCAGCACCAATACAAGGGGGCTGAGATCACACGAATCTATGTATCGGACAGCTATCTGCGGATGGATACCTATTTGGCAGAGGATCTGCGCCTTCTGGACAGCTTTGTCATCCGGAAACAAACGCCTGTGGAGCTTCCCTTCCGTGATGTGGGGGAGCGGGATTGGTTTTGTAACGCTGTTACCTACAATTATCGCCACGGTCTGATGAAGGGTGTTTCCCAAGACAGCTTCTCCCCGGAGTTATCTCTCAGCCGTGGAATGTTCGTGACCATGCTCTACCGTCTCAGCGGTGCGTCTGCACAGGGCACTTCCTCCTTCACGGATGTGCCGAAGAATGCCTATTACAGCGCTCCCGTAGCATGGGCATCGGAAAAGAGCATTGTCAAAGGTGTGAACAAGGAGCATTTTGCCCCCGATGTCCCCATTACCAGAGAGCAAATGCTGACTATGATCTTCCGTTATTGCAGTGGGACAGCCACAGACACAGAGCTACAGAGGCTTGCCTCCTTTGCAGACGGCACAGCCGTATCCTCCTATGCCCGTCAGGGGATGGCATGGGGTCTTGCACAGGGTCTTCTGGTAGGCAACGACAAGGGCGAGCTTCTCCCCCAAGGCACTGCCACCCGTAGCCAAAGCGCCCAAATCTTCATGCGACTGCATAAGCTCCTCAAAGACCCGATCTACGGCGCATAATCCCCTCCTCTCTCCCTGATCCGAAACAAAAAAACGGAGCGTACCCACCGAAGGGGACGCTCCGTTTTTTCCGTATTACTTCCAAAGGAGGATCTCGCTTGCCAACAGTTCCTCATCTACCTTGATAAAAAGATCTCCCTCTCCTGACATGCCGGCTTCAATAATATGACCGTTGACCACAGCCCACAGGCTGTGCTTGGTCTTGACCAAGCCGGTCAGTTCGGCATAAATATGACGGCCTACCACCAGCTCGTTCACAGTGCCTCTTCTGCGGTAGACAATCCGTTGGCCTTCAAAGTCGGCCTCAACAAGATCCTTCCCGCCATCACAGGCCTCCGTATAGCGGATGGGAGTGGAATTGATCCCCTTCCTCTGCAGTTCCAGTGCGGCCCTATAGGCTATGTTAGATCTGTTGCTTGTTTTCATGCCCTTCAACCAGAGCCCCATAAACAGGGCACAGCCCAGAGTACATAAGAGAGCAAAGTTGCGCTCCTGAATAAACCGCAGTCGCAGATGTTTCTCTACTCCCCAATAGCTGATGCCGAAATAGATGGCTCCCGCAAGGCACGCCATAGCAAGTACCAAGGGAACATGGGGTGAATAGACAGGTTGATTCGGGTATCTTCTATGAAAATCTCTCATGTTTCGCCCCTCTGCTTTTACAAAAGGTCGCAGATTCCCGTCATTCCACTCTGACGATACCGCCTTCTTCAATGGTAATGGTCATGCCATCTTCCACATAGCGCAGGAAGGCTTCCCCCAGATTGTCAATGACGGGCATATTCACATCATCCAGCCAGACAGATGCCAGAATAGAGCCCGCTGCAGCCAAGGAGTCTATGGGCTGGCTAAAGAGCATACAAGCAGGCTGACGGTGCATGGCACAGGCACAGTAAAGCACCAAGCCACCTGTGGTAGAGCCGATGGTCTGAGGCAGGCACAGAGCCTTCCCCGCCATAGCCTTGCCAAAAAGATCCGGATTGTTCTGATCGGAGCAAGTGGCATTCTTGTCCCCGAATTGCAGAGCCTTCTGGAAGGAGGCCAAGGTATTCAGTCCCCCATGAGAAACCAGAGCAGGGGCAGTTACAGTGCCGGGGGCTACCACACGGCCACGGAATCGTTTCATTTGTCAAGGCCTCCCTTCGTAATGATGGTCAGGATCTCATCCTCGGGATAGTAGCGGGCAGAGGTATAGGTTCTCAGCTTATTGGAGGAGGTGATCACACGCATAGATCCGCACAGGGGGTTGTTCATATACATCAGGGGACAGATATTGGACAGAACCACACCCATCTCCTTCAAACGCTTGGCATAGGGAGTCTGTGCAAAGTCCTCTATCACACCGGGTGCGGTAGTGAACACCGTGGGGATGCGAACTTTCCGACGTTTTGCCTCACGGAGACTCTCATCAAGTCGCTCCGTCCAGTTCACAAGCTGTTGGAAACTCATGTGGGGACAGCCGACGAAGCACAGCTCCGGCTTGCGGTTCTTACGCTTCCACATGACGGGATAGCTCTTGCGTACCCGCTCCAGTTCCGCATCGTCAATGACATAGACCTTACAGTTCTCTTCGATAAGAGCCGCACCGTAATCCTTTGCCTCCGGAGTAAGCTCCTCAATGTGATACAGTCCCACAGCGCCATTGGAGGCGGTTGCCGCACCGAAGTCCTTGAGGTAGGCACAGACAGCCTCTGTCAGTTCCGTACCCAACCACTTCTTCATTCCCGTGATATAGGGGACATCCTCCATGACCTTCATACCGATGGCAGAGCCCAGAAGCTGAGCCTCCGGCTCTTTGGAGGTCTGAACCTTTATGATCCACTTTGCTCTGCGTCCCTCGTCGGTCAAGAGGCCGAAGTTGGGTACAAAGCCCGCAATAGAGCCCATGAGATCCATAATGCCGGAATTGCGGTTGCAACGAGCTCCCAGTACGGAGTTGGCATATACCACCGCAGAGGACTCTGCCCAACTGAGGATATCTCCCCGCTGGGGTTTGTTGCCCACCTGATCCAAATAGCAGGCGCAGGTAAAGGCATGGTCATGCATCAGCCCCAGTGCATCCAGCTGTTGCTCATAGCTTTCCTGCTTGGAGTACATGAAGAACTTGAAAACCAGCTTCTGCAAAAGATTGGCAGGGACGGCCTTGTCCATAGGCCGGGGGTCAACGCTGAATTTCTGGGAGGACACAGCCCCCGCATCAATGAGCTGTTGCATCAGATCAAAGACAGGGGTCATCATCTTCAAACCGAAGGAGGTCACAAGATGGTTATATTCGGAGGTCACAGGCAGCAGCCTGTCTGCACCAAAGGTATCACCGTACATGACCAGTGTCTTCATGACCTTGGCCATAACCTCACCCTTGGAGCCGTTGAGGATCTCTCTTTGTTCGGTAGTTAAATACATTGTGGGATCATCCTTCCTCTCTTCTCGGCACTCAAAGCTTCATGCAAATATCCCATGCCTGCCAGATAACGGTACGCAGGTTGCCCACCTGTGCCGCATCACCCAGAACATAGATATTCTTCCCCTTGGGTGCAAGGGGGGCGGGCTTGTAGCCCGTGGACAAAATAACAGAGTCTGTGGCAAGGGTCTTCTTTGCACCTGTTTCGTCAATAACAGTCACAGAGCCTTCCCCGATCTCCGACAGACGGGTACGCAAATAAACCGGCACTTTGTTGGCACGGAAGAAATCACGGAGGAAGGAGGAATTTGCAAGGCAAACACCCTTCATAGCAATGATATCCTCCTGCATTTCCACGATCATGGGTTCTTTCCCCTGCAGGTACAGCTCATAAGCGATCTCACAGCCGGTGAGACCACCGCCGATGACGGCAACCTTTTGTCCCACAGACTGCTTCCCAAGAAGGAAGTCCACTGCCTGAATACCCCGTTCCACTCCCGGTACGGGAATGCGGTTGGCAACGGAACCTGTGGCAATGATGATCTTATCTGCCTTTACCTCGGAGAGATCACGGATCTCCGTATTCAGGCGGATCTCAATGGGATACTTTTTCAGTTCCCGACGGTACCATGCGATCAGGTCACGGTCTTTTTCTTTGAAGGAGGGTGCAGCGGCGGCAATAAATACACCGCCCAGCTCTCCGGTCTTTTCATAGAGGCTGACCTTATGTCCCCGTTGGGCACAGACCAGAGCCGCCTCCATACCGCCGATACCGCCACCGATGATGGCTACGGTGCAGGGCTTCTTGGCAGGCTCGATGCGATATTTTTTGGATTGCATGGTTTGGGGATTCAGGGCGCAACGGGCAAGTCCGCGGGTATCGGACAGATCCTGATTGTTGGCATGTCCTTTCCATGAGGAGAAATTGAAACAACCGGAGTGACAGCAAATGCAGGGCTTGATTTCCTCCACACGGTCTTGGATCAGCTTGGTGATCCATTGGGGATCTGTCAGGAACTGACGGGCGATACCCACAGCATCGATCCGTCCCTCCGCAACAGCCTGTGCACCGGCATCCGGCTCCATGCGACCTGCGCAGACCACGGGGATATCCACAAATTTTTTAATATGAGCAACATCGTCTAAGTTGCAGTTTTGGGGCATATACATGGGAGGATGCGCCCAGTACCAGGAGTCGTAAGTGCCGTTATCCGCATTGAGCATATCGTAGCCCGCATCCTGCAAATACTTGGCGGCCTTCTCAGACTCTGCCATGTCTCTGCCGATCTCGGTATATTTTTCACCGGGGACTGCGCCTACACGGAAGTCCTTGACCTTGGACTCCACGGAATACCGCAGAGAAACGGGAAAGTCCTCGCCGCAGGCTTCCTTGATGGCCTGTACCACCTCTACGGGGAAGCGGTAGCGGTTTTCAAAGGAGCCGCCGTAGCTGTCTGTTCTGCGGTTGGTATATTTCAGAGTAAACTGATCCAGCAGGTAACCCTCATGGACAGCATGAACCTCTACGCCGTCTACACCGGCTTTCTTGCAGAGCTTGGCTGTCTTGGCAAAGGCTTCGATGATTTCCCGGATCTGCTCCACAGTCATTTCCGGACAGGTGATCTCCGGATCCCAGCGGGCAGGCAGAGGACTGGGAGAAGCCAACTGATAGCTTGTATCGATAATAGGCTTGGTAATGGCGCGAAGGACTTTGTTTTTGTGCAGAGGGGCAATATGGTCTGTGATCGCCCAGCTTCTGCCCATACCTGCGGTAAGCTGGATAAAAAGCTTTGCTCCTGTCTTATGGATCTCATCCATAAAGATCTTCAGTTCACGGAACATTTTCTCATTCTTCCACAGCCATTTGCCCAGAATGGTATCTCTCAGGGGGGCAATGCCGGGGATGATCAAGCCTACATTGTTTTTTGCCCGCTCCAAAAAGAAGTTTGCCGCTTCCCTGTCAAAGTGACAGCCGGTAAACTCCATCCAGCCAAAAAGGGAGGTGCCTCCCATAGGGCAAAGAACGATTCGGTTTTTGATCTCTACATTTCCGATTTTCCACGGGGTGAACAGGGCCTGATATTTTGCATCCATTCTCTGTGTCATCCTTTCGTTTTTCCATTATTTGGGTCTATTTACAGTTCTTCTTATCCATTATACTATTAAAATCCCCAATTGACAACTTCTTTCTTCATTTTTTCCAAAATAAATTGGCATTTCTTTTTTATCCGATAATTTCTATTTACTTTTCCTCAATTTTGTATTATAATGTCCTTATGTATAAAATGCCATAGTTCTGTGTAATTTCATGTTAGAAGGGAGACCTGTTCGTGTATCAAGCCTTTTTCAAACGACTGTTAGACCTGCTCCTCTCCTTCCTTGGGATCGTTCTCCTGTCATGGCTGTTCCTGATTCTGATCATCGCCCAGAAGCTGGACTCCAAAGGACCTGTGTTCTTCAAGCAGAAGCGTGTAGGCAAGGATAAGCAATACTTCAATATCCTCAAGTTCCGCTCCATGCGTATCGACACCCCCAGAGATATGCCCACCCATATGCTTCAGGACCCCGACCGCTACATCACAAGAGTGGGTCGCATCCTGCGGAAGACCAGTCTGGATGAACTACCTCAGCTGTTCAATATTCTGGTAGGACATATGTCCATCGTAGGTCCCCGTCCCGCACTTTGGAATCAGTATGATCTCCTTGAGGAGCGTGACCTTTACGGTGCAAACAACATCCGCCCCGGTCTCACAGGCTGGGCGCAGATCAACGGCAGAGACGAGCTGGAGATCCCCGTCAAGGCAAAGCTGGACGGTGAGTATGCTCAAAATCTCAGCTTCGCCTTTGACTGCAAGTGCTTCTTCGGCACCATCCTGAAGGTCCTGCGTCACGAGGGCATCGTAGAAGGTGCCACGGAGACTTCCAAGGAGGTCACGAAGAAATGAAAGTTCTGGTTCTTTCCAGCTTCACCACCTCTCTGTTCTGGTTCCGCATCGATATGATGCAAGCCTTCCTCCGGGAAGGACACGAGGTTCTGGCCGTTGCAGACGAGTCTGAGGAGCTCTGGGCAGAGAAATTCTCCCAATTGGGGATCCGCTATCGCAGTATTCCCGTCCAGCGCAACGGCATGAATCCCATCAAGGATCTCAAGACTCTCCGCGCACTGAAGCAGCTTCTGAAGGAGGAACGTCCGGACAGGATCTTTGCCTATCAGGCAAAAACCGTCATTTACGGCGGTATAGCGGCCGGCAGCTGTGGCATCAAGGAATTTTATCCCCTGATCGCAGGCTTGGGTTCCATTTTCCTCAGCAACGATTTGAAGACCCGGCTGGTTCGCACGGTTCTGGTAAACGAGTACCGACTGGGTATGAAAAAAGCCCCTGCCGCCTTCTTCCAGAACGATGACGATCTGGGTGTCTTTCTCAAACACAGGATCATCACAAAGGATAAGGCTGTGATCCTCAACGGCTCCGGTGTCAATCTGGAGAAATTCCCCCCTGTGCCTCAGCCGGAGGACTTCGCCTTCCTGTGCATCTCCCGCCTGATCCGTGACAAGGGCGTCATGGAATATCTGCAAGCCTGTCGCATCATCAAACAGCGTCACCCGGAAGTCCGTTGTATGCTTATCGGTCCCTTTGACACCAATCCCTCTGCCATCCATCCGGAGGATCTGCAAGGCTTCCTTGACGACGGAAGCGTGGAATATTTCGGCGAGCAGAAAAATGTCCAGCCCTATCTGGCACAGTGTAGCACCTATGTTCTTCCCTCCTATCACGAGGGTACTCCGAAAACCGTTCTGGAGGCCATGGCTACAGGTAGACCCATCCTGACTACAGACGCCCCCGGCTGTCGACAGACTGTGCCGGAGGGAAAGAACGGTCTGCTGGTTCCCGTACGCTCCGTCCCCTCTCTGGTGGAAGCCATGGAACAGCTTCTCAGCTCCCCCGAGCTTTGCAAATCTATGGGGCAAGAAAGTCTGAAGCTTGCCCGTAAGCAGTACGATGTACATATTGTCAACCGCAAGATCCTTGAAACTATGAATCTTATCCCACTGAGGAGGAATAAATAATGAATCTTTGTAGTAAACTACTGGCTCGTGAAGAAAAGCTGGCTCTTGTGGGCCTTGGCTATGTAGGCATGCCCATTGCTGTAGCCTTTTCCAAAAAAGTAGATGTGATCGGCTTTGACCTGAACAAGGCAAAGATCGACCTGTACCGTCAGGGCATCGATCCCACCAAGGAAGTGGGTAACGAAGCCATTGCCGCCTGCAGTGTGGATTTCACCGCAGACGAAGCCCGTCTGAAGGAAGCCAAATTCTTCATCGTTGCTGTTCCCACCCCCGTCAATGATGACCACACTCCCGACCTGACTCCTGTAGAGGGTGCCAGCCGTTTCGTGGGACGCAACATGCCCAAGGGCAGTATCGTTGTCTTCGAATCCACCGTATACCCCGGCGTTACCGAGGATGTCTGTGTTCCCATTCTGGAAAAGGAATCCGGCATGAAGTGCGGTGTGGATTTCAAGGTTGGTTACTCCCCCGAACGCATTAACCCCGGTGACAAGATCCACCGTCTGGAAACCATCACCAAAATCGTCTCCGGCATGGACGCAGAGACCCTGGATGAAGTTGCCAAGGTTTACGAGCTGGTTGTGGATGCCGGTGTACACCGTGCCGAGAGCATCAAGGTAGCGGAAGCCGCCAAGGTCATCGAAAACAGCCAGCGCGATATCAACATCGCCTTTATGAACGAGCTGTCCATTATCTTCAACAAAATGGACATTGACACCAAGGCCGTTCTGGATGCCGCAGGTACCAAGTGGAACTTCCTGCCCTTCCGTCCCGGTCTGGTAGGCGGTCACTGCATCGGTGTAGACCCCTACTACCTGACCTACAAGGCAGAGCAGCTGGGCTATCACAGCCAGATCATCCTTGCAGGCCGTCGCATCAATGACGACATGGGAAAATACTGCGCAGAAAATCTGGTCAAGAAGCTCATTCAGGCAGATGTACCCGTAAAGAATGCCCGTGTTGCTATTCTGGGCTTCACCTTCAAGGAGAACTGCCCCGACACCCGCAACACCAAGATCATTGACATTTATCGGGAACTGCAGGAATACGGCATCACTGCAGCCATTGCCGACCCCGCCGCAGATGCACAGGAAGCCAAGTGGCTGTACAACATCGACTTTGTGGATATGGACAGCCTGAAGGACATGGACGCTGTGATCCTTGCCGTTGCTCATGAGCAGTTCAAGGAACTGACCCCGGAGCGCATTGCCGCTTTCTACCGCCCCGACAGCACCAGAGTTCTCCTTGACCTCAAGGGTCTGCTGTGCAAGGAGGACTACCTGAAGGCAGGCTACCTGTACTGGAGACTGTAATATGGGATACGCACATCTTTCCTTCCCTCCGGAAACTCTGTTTCTGGTCACAGGAGGCGCGGGCTTCATCGGCTCCAACCTGTGTGAAGCCATTCTTGCCATGGGTTGCCGTGTGCGCTGTCTGGATGACCTGTCCACAGGCAAGCAGGCAAATGTGGATCTCTTTCTCCACCATCCCAACTACGAATTTATCAAGGGCGATATTAAGGATCCCGAGGTTTGCCTCCGTGCCTGTGAGGGCGTGGACTATGTCCTGAATCAGGCCGCCTGGGGCAGTGTCCCTCGCAGTATCGAAATGCCCATGTTCTATGCCCACAACAACATTATCGGTACCATGAATATGCTGGAGGCCGCACGGCAGAAGGGCGTCAAGCGCTTTGTCTATGCCTCCTCCAGCTCCGTTTACGGTGATGAACCCAACCTTCCCAAAACCGAAGGTCGGGAGGGCAATCTTCTGTCCCCCTATGCCGTAAGCAAGCATGTAAACGAGGAGTGTGCCAAGCAGTATACCCGTCATTACGGTTTGGCTACCATCGGCCTGCGTTACTTCAATGTCTTCGGCAGACGGCAGGATCCCAACGGCGCATATGCCGCTGTGATCCCCAAGTTCATCAAGCAGCTCCTTCGGGGAGAAGTCCCCACCATCAACGGTGACGGCAAGCAGAGCCGTGACTTTACCTATATTGAAAATGTCATTGAAGCCAACCTGAAGGCCTGTCTGGCTCCCCAAGAGGCTGCCGGACATGCCTACAATGTGGCTTACGGTGGCAGAGAATACCTCCTGGACATTTACTACGGTCTGACCAAGGCTCTGGGCGTAGAGGTTGAGCCCAACTTCGGCCCCGACCGCGCAGGAGATATCAAGCATTCCAATGCAGACATTTCCAAGGCCCGCAGATTCCTGGGCTACGACCCCGACTGGGATTTCCAAAGGGGCATTGCCGCCGCCATTGCGTGGTATAAGGAAAATCTGTAATCACTGAGTTTAAACGGAGATCACTATGGCCCTTGAAGTTTATCTAAAATACATAGCGTGGGTATTTGTCGGCGGTCTGTTGATCTCCAAGTTAAGTACCCGCAGGCATATTATGGTGCTGGGGAACAAGCGAGAACGTTGGAGCGTGATTGCCACCATCCTGTTTCTGGCTCCCTTGGCCTACTGGTGTGCCAATCGCCCACTGAATTACGGTGACACCTCTTCGTATTTATCCATGTTCAACAGGGCACCCGAAACCCTTTCCGGCCTTCAGGCCTATTCCGAAACCCTCACCAAGGACAAGCCCTTCTATATCGCATCCGCTCTCGCAAAGATTTTTATTACTAAAGACATCGTAACTTACTTCTTGATCATTGCCACCATCCAGCTTCTGTGTATCGGTTTGGTCTACCGCAAGTATTCCCGCAGTCTTTGGATCAGCATTTTCCTCTTTGTGGCCTCCACAGACTATAATGCATGGATGTTCAACGGTATGCGCCAGTTCCTTGCGGCCGCCATCAGCTTCACCGCTCTTCCCTTCATTGTTAGGAAAAAATACATCCCCGCGGTCCTCCTCATTATTCTGGCCTCCGGCTGTCACAAAACAGCCCTCCTACTCCTGCCTGTTATGCTGATCGTTCAGGGCGATGCCTGGAACCGCAAGACCCTCCTTGCCATAGTGGGTGCCATGGTGGCAGTTGTCTTTGTTAACGAATTTACCGGCATACTGGACGGATTGCTGCAGGACACTCAGTACGAAAATGTAGTTTCCGACTGGACAAGCTCCAACGACGACGGCACAAATGTTATACGCGTTCTGGTCTATGCGGTGCCCACCATTCTTTCCTTGGTCTTCCGCTCAAAAGTCCGGGAAGCCGATAATGCCTTGGTCAACATCTGTGTCAATATGTCCATTATGTCTACAGCCGTGTACATCATTTCCATCTTCACCAGTGGCATCTTCATTGGCCGTCTTCCCATTTACATGAGCTTGTACAACTACATTCTCCTCCCATGGGAGATCCGTCATTGCTTTGACCGACGCACCCGCCCGGCCATTACTGCGCTCATGTGCATAGGTTATCTGGGATTCTTTGTCTACAGCTATATGTAAGGAGGTACCGTATGTCCGGAACCCTACTTGTTTCCCTGGACTTTGAGCTTTTCTGGGGAATGCACGATCATTGCACTCCCGAAAGCTACGGAGCCAATATTCTCGGTGGTCGCAAGGCCATCCCCTCCCTTCTGGATCTGTTCCAACGCCATGGGATCCATTGTACCTGGGCTACAGTGGGAATGCTGTTTGCAAGCTCTCCCAAGGAGCTGGCAGATTATCTTCCCCTTCAGCGTCCAAGCTATGAGGCACAGCAGTTATCCCCCTATGCTTTTTTGGAACGTCTTTCTCCGGAGGATCCCCTGTACTTTGCTCCGGAGCTTCCCGAGATCATTGCCCAAACTCCCGGTCAGGAGATCGGCACCCATACCTTCTGCCACTATTATTGCAGAGAAAAGGGACAAAGCCTCGGGCAGTTCCGTGAGGATATGCTGGCCACCAAAGCCATCAGTACCGCTAAAGGCTATCTGCCCCAAAGCGTGGTGCTTCCCCGCAACCAGTCAGAGCCTGCCTATATCCGCATTCTGGAGGAGCTGGGCTTCACCTCTTACAGGGATGAAGAAAACGACTGGATTCACGAAAAGGTCAAGTTCCGCCCCCTTATGCGCCTGTTAAGACTGGCAGATGTTTACCTGCCCCTGACGGGTCACGGTTGCTTCACCCCCAAGAAGGAGGGCAAAATCGTCAATTTGGTTGGTTCCCGTATGTTTAAGCCTCGTTTTGTGGGCTTCCTGGAGCCACTGAAGCTCCGCCGTATCAAAAAACAAATGCTCTATGCCGCCAAGCACGACCTGTGCTTCCATCTGTGGTGGCATCCCCATAATGTAGGTGTCCATACAGACTACCACCTGAAGCAGTTGGAAGAAATCTTCCGCTACTATGAAACACTGCAACGGCAGTACGGAATGCGCAGTCTGAACATGGGCGAGCTTGCACAAGAAGTCCTCTCCAAAGAGGACTGATCCCCTTTGCGCAAACACTTCCGAAAACAGCTCCCGGAGCGGAACCGCTCCCATGCTACAAAAGGATGTTTCATATGTTTCAATTTTACTATGCCGACTCTCAGGGGCAACGCCCCATTCCGCAATTCCAACAGAATATCCGTGAGCAGTTCCGCATCACCGCTGTCCGTCCCACCATGTGGGAGGAGCACTGTCTGGAATGCGCCGCTCCCGCCTGTTTCGGCAACTGCCTGCACTACGAAGCACGCAGTGACGGAAGATGCAAACGCTTTGAAAAGGGCTTGCTGACCTTCCCCCAGGAAAAGGCCTGCAACGGTCAAGGTGTCCGTGTAAAGTTCCGCAAATGGGGCAACATGATGACCCTGCTGTTCCCCGCCATGCTGACGGAAGATGACTATGCCGCCCTTGCCAAGAAAACAGACAAGCAGGGGCGGATGCTGTCCAAGCTGAACCGCAGTAAGCTCCCCCTGAGTGTCCGTTGGAATGGTATCCGCACAGTGGAATTCCTCCGCAGGAAGAAGCTGCGCAAGCTCAGCAGTGCCGACACCCATGCAGACGCCTTCCTGTTCCACGGCTACAGTCATCATCCCGCTCCCTTCCGCCTGATCCTGGAGCTGTACGATGATCACAGTCCCGTGTTCAAAAGCTCCATTCCAATGACTCCCGGTGAGAATGTCCACATTCTGACGGATCTGACCCCTGCCTGCAATGAGGCGGGATATCGGATCAAGCTGTATCCGGAAAACGATCTGGATGCTGAGTTGGATATCCTGTGGTGCGACTTTGTCCAAGGCAGTCCCATTGTTGCAGAAGAGCCCGCTCCCACCGTCAAATGTCTGGTATGGGATCTGGACGGCACCCTGTGGGACGGGATCTTGATCGAAACCGATGATCCCAATACCCTGCGTCCGAAAGACGGTGTAAGAGAACTGATCCAAGAGCTGGATGCCCGTGGGATACTGCAATCCGTAGCCAGCAAAAACGACTATGACAATGCCTACCCCATTTTGGAGAGCTTAGGCCTTGCGGAATATTTCCTCTATCCTCAGATCCACTGGAATGCCAAGAGCAATTCCTTGCGTGACATTGCAAAGAGTCTGAACATCGGCATTGATTCTCTGGCTCTCATGGACGATTCCGTCTTTGAACGTGAGCAGGTTCGTTCTGCCCTGCCACAGGTTCGAGTGTATGATGTCTGTGAGGCTCCCGTCCTGCTGTCCCTGCCGGAATTCCAAGTTCCCATTACAGAAGAAAGTCGCAGGCGCCGCAGTATGTACCGCGCAGAAGAGCAACGAAACGCCCTGCGCAGTTCCGAAAATACGGACACTGTGGAATTCCTAAAAAAATGCCATCTGCAAGCCCGTCTTTTTGAGCCCACCTCCGAGGCAGAACAGCTCCGTTCCTATGAACTGGTGGTGCGTACCAATCAGCTCAATATGTCCGGTAAAAAATACACCCCGCAGGAGTTTGCCTCCGTACTGTCCATGGACGGACACAAAAGCTTTGCCATGTCCTGCGGAGATGACTTCGGTGACTACGGCATCGTAGGCTTCGGTCAGTACCGGATCGAAAAAGACACCATGATTTTTACAGAATTCGCCATGTCCTGCCGTGTTGCGGGCAAGTATGTGGAAAGTGCCCTGTTCTCTGCTCTTCTGACCCAAGAAGGCTGCAACAGTGGACGTTTTACAGTCCAAAAAACCAAGAAGAATACTCTGCTCCGTCGCAGTTTGGAAGAAATCGGCTTCCAAATCCTTGCCGACAGTGACAAGCAGATCCAATATAGCTTCACCACCGACTTGAAGCATCACGGGATCGTTGCCGTAAAAGGAGGAACTCCATGAGTACAAGTAAGACCCCTATGATCAGCGTGATCATGGGCATCTATAACTGCCAGGATACCCTGGCAGAAGCAATGGACTCCCTTTTGAATCAAAGCTACCGGGATTTCGAGATCGTCCTGTGTAACGACGGCTCCAAGGACAATACCCTTGCTGTTGCCAAGGACTATCTTGCCCGTTATCCCGACAAGGTTGTTCTTATTGAGAACGAAAAGAATATGGGCCTGAATTTCACCCTGAACCACTGCCTTCAGGTCGCCCGCGGCAAATACATTGCCCGCATGGACGGAGATGATCTGTCCATCCCCGACCGCTTTGAGAAAGAAGTCACTTTCCTGGAAGCCCACCCGGAATATGCTTTGGTCAGTGTATTTCTGGAGCTTTTTGACGAAAAAGGTGTGTGGGGACATATTACCTATCCCATCGAGCCCCAACCCGGGGACATTATTAAGACCACCCCCTTCAGCCATGCAGGGGCCATGATTCGCAAGTCCGTTTTTGATGAGGTGGGAGGCTATTCCGAAGGAAAACGCCTCATGCGGGTAGAAGACCGCCACCTGTGGTACAAGATCTATAAAGCCGGCTACCGTGGCAAGAACCTGACAGATGTGCTCTATTCCTGTCGGGAGGATCAAGCCGCCTACAGACGCAGAAAGTTCCGGGACCGTTACAACAGCTACTATGTCAACACTTTAGTTCGGCGGGAATTTAAGCTTCCCTTCCCTTATCGGCTCTATGCTCTCAAGCCCCTGATCCTTGCCATTATGCCGGGCTTCCTGTACAAATATCTCCATCGCAAAAAGCTGTCCAAGGCTCTGCCGGATAGGAGCAAATAACCATGATCAAAATTCTGTTTTTGATCCGTGATCTGGGTCAAGGGGGCGCCGAAAAGGTGCTGGTAAACCTTGTAAACAACATGGATCCCCAAAAATTCGACATTTCCGTAACCGCCCTCTTCGGTGGCGGAGTGAATGAGCAGTTTCTGGCACCCCACATCCGTTTTCGGAGCATTTGGAAGCATTCCTTCCCCGGAAACAGCCACCTGATGAAGCTCCTCACTCCCGCACAGCTCCACAAGCTCTGTGTCAAGGAGAAATACGATATAGAAGTCGCCTATTTGGAGGGACCCACCGCCCGTGTGATCAGTGGCTGTTCCCACAGGGATACCGTGCTGATCAGCTGGATCCACACAGAATTTCCCGACCGCAAGGCTCTTTCCGCTCCCTTCCGCAGTGAGAAAGAGGCTCTGTCCTGTTACAAAGTCTTTCACCAAACCGTTTGCGTCTCTCGGAGGGTCTCGGAGCGATTCCAAGCTTTGACCCAAATCACGCAGAATGTCTCTGTGCTGTATAACACCGTAGAGTCCGACAAGATCCTTGCGCTCTCTCAAGAAGATCTTCCCTCCCTGTCCGCAGTTTCCTGCCCGAAGCTCATTGCCGTAGGCACCCTAAAGGAAGTAAAGGGCTTTGACCGCCTTCTGCGGATCATCAAACGACTGGTGGACGAAGACTATCCCCTGCGCCTGACCCTTCTGGGCATCGGTCCCCTGTGGGACAATTTACAGCAGAGCATCACAGATTTGAAGCTCAGCCAAGTTGTGTCCATGCCCGGATATGACACCAACCCCTACAAGTATATCCGCAACAGTGATCTGTTCGTCTGTTCCAGTCATACAGAGGGCTTTTCCACCGTTGCTACAGAGGCCCTGATCGTAGGCACGCCCGTTTGTACCGTTGAGGTCTCCGGCATGAAGGAAATGCTGGGCGAACACAACGAATACGGTATCATTACAGACAATACAGAAGATGCCCTCTATGAAGGGATCCGAAGCCTGCTTGACGATCCGGCTTTACTCGATCACTATGCCCGTCAAGCTTCTATTCGGGGAAAAGCATTCCAAACCAAGGAAACCGTTTCTGCCGTAGAAGCCATGTTTACTTCACTAACATCAGGAGACGCTTATGAGCCTCAAGAAAAAAATTGACCGTTTTTGGTCCGATTACAATCCTCTGGCAATTCGCAGACGAAACAAGCTCCGGAAAAGAATCGTCAATCGTTCCGCAACCTTCCTCTGCCCCAATTGCATCGGAGGACATATTTTCCATGACCTGGGATTGCAGTTTCGCTCTCCCACAGTGAACCTCATGCCGTTCCAGCCCCACTTTGTAAAGTTCGTCCATGATTTGGACGGCTATCTTGCAAAGGATTTCGTTCCCTTTGAGGATCCTGCCTTCACTGTTCCCTGCGCCCGTTTGGGAGATATCGACATTCATTTCACCCACTACAAAACCCTGGAAGAGGGGATCCGCAAATGGAATGAGCGTGCAAGCCGAATGGACAGAAATAACACCTTTGTTTTTCTGACAGAACGGGACGGTCTGAGCTATGAAGAAATCAAATCTCTCGGCAAGCTGAAGGTCCGGGGACTTTTGGTTTTTACAGCCCACAGCTACCCCGATATTCCTTATGCCCTCATATTCCTAAATACGAAGCCTCCGGCAAAGTCGGTAATATCCTCCGCAAGTCTAATTGGGACGATCACAGAGAGTATGAAACCTATTTCGATTTCGTCAAATGGTTTAACGAGGCAAACGGCGGCAATTATGATATCCGCCCCTACATCCTCTAAGCCCTCCGCAAACCATCCATCACTATATCAACATTTCAGGAGAGATTATGGGTCTGATCAAAGAACTTCTATACCGCATACGGGGAGAATACACTACAGAACAACTCATTAAGATGGGTATGAAGGTAGGAAAAAACTTCAAACGCCTCCACGGAGTGATTCTGGATCCCGGCCATTGCTGGCTGATTGAGATCGGTGAGAATGTTACCATGGCCCCCCGTGTCCATATTCTGTGCCACGATGCCAGCACCAAGCAGTTCCTTGGCTATACCAAGATCGGCAGAGTCAACATTGGTAATAACGTCTTTATCGGTGCGGAGTCCGTGGTTCTCCCCGGTGTGACCGTCGGCGACAATGTGGTTATCGGAGCTAACAGCACCGTAACCCATGACATTCCCTCTAATTCCGTGGCCGTTGGCTCCCCTGCCCGTGTGATCTCCACATTGGATGCCTATGTGGAAAAAGAACGAGACCGTATGAAAACTGCCCCTTCTTATGGGGAAGACTATACCCTCCGCCAAGCTGTTTCCATGGAAAAGCGCATGGAACAAAAGGATGCCCTTTCCGACAAAATCGGATATATCCTCTGAATATTCCTCAGAAAAGGACTAAGGCTATGAAGATTCTGATTGTCAACGGTGATTGTCTGCAAGTCAATAGCTCTGCCAATCTGTGCCATCTGGCATATATTCGGGGCTTAGTGGATTCCGGCCATACGGTAGATGTTCTCAGCGCCGACGGCAGATCCTATAAATTGGATCCCGCCATGCAGTTGCCGGAAGGTGTGGAAAACTACACCTACTATGGTGTCTCCCTATACGAAAAGCTGTCCCTTAAAAAAACCGCCGCTTCCAACACTGCCCCCGTGCCTGTAGCTCCCGCTCCCCAAACTCGGGGAAAAACGAGCCTCCTCGGCACTGCGATCGGCAAGGCCAAGCGTCTGCTTTTGAATTGCTACGGTCCCTACGGCATATATGCCACTTTTATTCGGAAAGCTAAGAAGTTCCGTTCCCACAAGCACTATGATTATGTCATTTCTCTCGCCACACCGCCTTCCAGTCACCTGCTGACCCACAAGCTCTTAAAAAAAGGGCGTATCCATGCCGAACAATGGATCCAGATCTGGGAAGATCCCTGGTGCGTGGATATCCATGGTCTTAACGCTAAAAAAAGTGTGTTCAAGGCCGAGAAACGACTGCTCACATATGCCCAAAAGGTATGCTATGTCAGTCCTCTGACCCTGCGGAATCAGCAGAAGCTGTTCCCGGAGTCTGCTCACAAAATGTACTGGCAACCCCTTCCCTACTATTATAAAGACGAAGCCCCCGTAGCCGTGCCCCCAAAGCCCACGGTCTACGGTTACTTCGGGGATTATGCCCCTGCTTCCAGAAATTTGGAGCCCTTCTACACTGCCGCAAAGGAAATAGGTATCACCCTAAACATCTGTGGCAGACCCCACGATCTGTTTGCCTCTACAGAGAATATTACCATTTATCCCCGTCTGCCTCTGGACAAGCTGAAGCCTCTTGAGGACAAGACCAATGTACTGGTATTCCTGTGCAATCGAGCAGGCGGTCAGATCCCGGGAAAAATCTACCAGTATTCCGCTACAGAAAAAACCGTTCTCTTTATCATGGACGGCACGGAAGACGAACAGAAGGTTCTTTACGATTTCTTTGCTCCCTTCAAACGCTTTGTGTTCTGTCAAAACACGGTGGAGAGCATTTCCGATGCCATCCGCCGAATCGAAAAGGGCAACTTAGGGGATGTAGAAAACAAACCTCTTGAAGCCTTCAACCCCATCGAAACTATCCGCAAAATCTTAAATCCCTCTTAAAAACATTTCATCCATAGGAGTTTTGCCATGTCACAGCCTCTGATCAGTGTGATCATGCCTGTCTATAAGGTAGAAAAATATCTGGACACCTGCGTGCAGTCCCTCGTGTCCCAGAGCTATAAAAATCTGGAAATCATCTTGGTAGATGACGGTTCGCCGGATCGGAGCGGAGAGCTCTGCGACCGTTGGGCAGAAAAGGATCCCCGTGTCCGCGTGATCCACAAAGCCAACAGTGGCCCCTCCGATGCTAGAAATGCCGGACTGGAGATCGCAACAGGCGAATTCATCGCCTACGCAGACAGTGACGACATTCTCCATCCGGAAATGTATGAAAGATTGCTTTCCGTTATGGAACAGCAACAGGCCGACATTGTGGAATGCGACTATCGGGAATTCTTTGACGGAACCGAACCCGAGCTTCCGGACTGTTCTGATGCTATCACCGCCTACGATCCGGAGTCTGCCCTGAATGTGCTGATTTCCGGCAAGGAATTCCGCTATCTGGTGTGGAACAAGCTGTACCGCCGTAGGATCATGGGAGATCTGCGCTTCCTTTCCGGCAAGATCCACGAGGATGTCTTCTATGTCTATCAGGTATTCGACCTGTGTAAGAAGATCGTCAAGCTCCATTGTCCCCTGTACCTGTACCGCCAGTGGCCGGAAAGCATCATGGGTACTGCATTTTCCATGAAGCGACTGGACTCTCTGGAAGCCCGTCTGGCACAGATCGACTTCCTGCGTCCTCGCTACCCCAAGCTGTTGCCTGCCGCCACCCTCCAATACTTAGGCAGTTGCCTGTATTACGGGCAAATGGCTCTGCGGAGCAGTGACAAAGCTATGGCAAAACAAGCCATTTCCCTCATCCGACCCCAATTCCTCTCTGTGCATAAAGGACGGAGTTGCGCCTTCGCACTCAAGCAAGAGCTTTGGTTCACCCTTGCAGGACTCTCCTTCTCTCTGTGCTGCAAGATCAGAAACTTCTTAAGAATCGGCATTTGATGCTACGGAGGTCAATCATTTGTATGTACCTTTGAAGAATTTGCCCAAAAGCATCAGGCTAACCAGCAAACGCATCCCCGTTTCTCCCAGCACAGATGGGATGAATGGCCCAATGCCTCCCCCGAGGAATGGGAAGAAATGCGCACCAAGCTGGAAAACACTTACGGATATTTCTAATTCCGATTTTCCTTTCCTATTTCAATAACTCACAAGGAGTATTTACATGAAAATTGCCATTGCCGGAACAGGCTACGTAGGACTTTCCAATGCAGTCCTGCTTTCCCAAAACAATGAAGTATATGCTGTGGATATTGTCCCCGAAAAGGTGGCAATGATCAATGCAAAGCAGTCCCCCATTGTGGACAAGGAGATTTCCGAATACCTGTCCACCCATACCCTGAACCTCACCGCCACCACCGATGCCACTGTAGCCTACAAGGATGCACAGATCGTGGTTGTGGCAACTCCCACCAATTACGACACGGAAACCAACTACTTCGACACCTCCTCCGTGGAATCTGTCATTGAGCAGGTTCTTGCCATGAATGACAAGGCCGTGATCATTGTCAAGTCTACGGTTCCCGTTGGCTATACCAAGGGTCTGCGCGCCCGCTACGACACCAACCGCATTCTCTTCAGCCCGGAATTCCTCCGTGAGGGCAAGGCTCTGTACGACAACCTCTATCCCTCCCGTATCATTGTAGGTCTGCCGGACAACGATCCCGAGATGGAAGAAGCCGCCCACCGCTTTGCCGGTCTGTTGCAGGAGGGTGCTATTAAGGAAAACATCCCCACCCTGTTTATTCAGTCCACAGAGGCAGAGGCCGTCAAGCTCTTTGCTAACACTTACCTTGCTCTCCGTGTCAGCTTCTTTAATGAGTTGGACACCTATGCAGAGCTTCGGGAGCTGAACACTGCCCAGATCATTGAGGGCGTCTGTCTGGATCCCCGTATCGGTGCCCATTACAACAACCCCTCCTTCGGCTACGGTGGCTACTGTCTGCCCAAGGATACCAAACAGCTCCTTGCCAACTTCCGCAATGTGCCGGAGAACATCATCGGCGCCATTGTAGACTCCAACCGCACCCGTAAGGATTTCGTAGCGGAACGAGTGCTGAAGAAGGCAGGCTATTATGACCGTGCCCCCGGCGTCGGGAAGCCCATTGTGGGCGTATACCGTCTGACCATGAAGGCAGGCTCCGACAATTTCCGCCAGTCCTCCATTCAGGGTGTCCTAAAACGTATCAAGGCCCGTGGGGTGGAAGTGGTTATTTACGAGCCCACCCTGAAGGACCAAACCTTCTACGGTGATCGTGTGATCCGTGATCTGGAGGAATTCAAGTCCCTTTGCTCCGTGATCATCGCCAACCGCTTTGCCGACGAGCTGGAAGACTGTGCAGAAAAAGTCTATACCAGAGATATTTATCGCAGAGATTAAGCTGAAGTTTCCGAACATAAGGAGCCGTACATTATGAGCTACAAATGTAAGATCACCGTCTTTACCCCTACCTTTAACCGCGCCTATATTATTGAAAATCTCTACCGTTCCCTGCAACGGCAAAGCTATCGGGATTTTGAATGGCTCATTGTTGATGACGGCTCCACAGATGAGACCGATGCCGTCATCGCCAAGTGGCAGAAGGAAGGAAATGACTTCCCCATCCGCTACTTCAAGAAGGAAAACGGCGGTAAGTGCCGTGCCATTAACTACGGTGTAGACCGTGCGGAAGGCTTACTGTTCTTCAACGTAGACAGCGACGACTACCTCTTGGACGATGCTTTGGAAAAAATTGCCCGTTGGGAGTCCGAGCTTCCCAAGGATAAGAAATTCTGCGGTGTTGTAGGAAATTTAGGAACCAGCCCCACAGAAACTCCCAACACCCCATGGCCGGAGCCCTATCGGGATGCCACCCTTTTAGAGCGCTACAGCGAATACACCGACCGTCCCATTGATGGGGAACGTGCATGGGTCTTTTATACCGACATTCAAAAAGCTTACAAATATCCCGAATTCGAAGGAGAAAACTTCATTACCCCCGCCGTTACATGGAACCGCATGGCTCACGACGGCTATCTGGTGCGGATCTACGATGATATTATCTGGGTCTACGAATACCAGCCCGACGGCCTGACCATGTCCGGCAACAAGCGTTTTCTGGATCGTCCCCAAGGTCACGGCCTGTGCCTGCGGGAAAAAGCAGAATTCATCGGCTATTCCAAAAAGCAATTTATGAAGATGTGGTACACCTTCTACTGTGACCACTCCCACCACCTGAGTTGCAAAAAAATCGCCCAATATATCGGTGCACCCCTGCCCTTTATTTGGCTCAGCAAGTGTGCCCACGGTGCCTCTAAGCTTTTAAGGAGGAAAAGCTCATGATACATCCACTCTTATCCATTCAGGCTCGTACACAAACCTTTCTCTTGAAGCACTTCCGCCACACCAAGCACGGCAGATATATGAAAAAGATCCGCAACACCCATTTGGGCGAGAGCTGCTTTGTCATTGGCAACGGTCCCAGCCTGTCTGCGGAGGATCTGACCGCCCTCCATGAAGCTGGGATCGCCACCTTTGCGGTCAACCGAGTGTTTAAGATCTTCCCCCAGACCCCCTGGAGACCCACCTACTATGTGAGCACCGACCCCGTCCTGATCCGTGATACCTTGGAGGATGTGGAAGCTCTGCCCACGGAGCATAAGTTCATCCCCCTGCAGAACAAGTTCTATCACAACATCAAGGTCAAAGGTGCCCACTACTTCTTCCGCAACGACCTGCGAAAAAAAGACCAACCCGAGGGCTTCTCCTTGGACTGCACCGATCAGGTCAATATGCGGGGTACCGTTACCATTGCCTGCACCCAGCTTGCCATGCATATGGGCTATCGCTACATTTACTATCTGGGCGTGGATCACAACTTTGACAAAATCATCACCGAAAACGGGGAAGTTATCATTGACCCCAGTGTTAAGAACTACTTCTGCGAAGGCTACGATGATGATGTAGCCAACGAAGTCGTCCACGACTTAGGCAACACCACCCGATCCTATATGGATGTGAAGAAATACATTGACAAAGTGGGTGTCAAGCTTTACAACGCTACCCGAAAAACAAAATTAGAGGTCTTCCCCAAGGTCACCTTTGAAGAAGCCCTCAAAGACATAAAGGAGAGAAACACCCATGGCAAATGAAATCCAAACTCCTAAATACCACACGCATATAACCGCTGAACGGAAGTGGTTTGAGCTGAATCTGAAGGAAGTCTGGCAGTATAAGGATCTGATTTGGCTGTTTACCAAGCGAACCTTTGTCCTGACCTATAAGCAGACCGTTTTGGGTCCTGCATGGATCTTCCTGAACCCCATTCTTACCAGTATTATTTATACCTTCGTCTTTGGTGGGATCGCCGGCATGAGCACCGACGGTTTGCCTCAGATCCTGTTCTATCTGGCAAGTAATGCCATCTGGAGCTTCTTTGCATCCTGCATCAACACCAATGCACAGACCTTTACCAACAATGCCGGTGTTTTCGGCAAAGTATATTTCCCACGCTTGACCACGCCGATTTCCAACGTTCTGTCCGCCGTGATCCGTTTCGGCATCCAGATGATCCTCGTCCTCATTCTCTTGGCCTATTATATGATCAAGGGCGAAGTCCAGCCCCACTGGGAAGCATGGATCTTCCTGCCTCTGGTTCTGGTGAACCTGGGCATGATGGGTCTGGGCATCGGTATCCTGATTTCCAGCATGACCACCAAGTACCGTGACCTGACGGTTCTGGTAGGCTTTGGCGTCAGCCTGTGGATGTACGCCACCCCCATTATTTACCCCCTGTCTCAGATGGGTGACGGTCTGTTTAAGACCATTCTGCTGGTGAACCCTGTCACCGCCCCTGTAGAGATCTTCCGCTATGCAGTTCTCGGTCAAGGTACCATTGTCCCTACTTATGTAGCCCTTTCCTGGGGTCTCACGATTCTGGTTACAGTCTTCGGTATCATGGTCTTTAACCGCGTTGAAAAGACCTTCATGGACACTGTCTGATCTACAGGTGAAGGTATGAAAGCGGATATTCAAAAGCAAGAGATCGCAGTCAAGCTCTCCGGTATCAAGAAAAGATACAAATTAGGGCAAATCGGCGGTGGAACACTCCGCGGAGATATTGAAAGCTGGTGGGCCAAAGTCCGTGGAAAGGAAGACCCCCATTCCATTATCGGAGAAGACTCCTCACGTTTGGTGGGGCAAAGCTTCATGGCTCTGGACGGTGTGGACTTAACCGTATATAAGGGCGAGACTCTGGGTATCATTGGACGAAACGGCGCGGGAAAAAGCACCTTGCTCAAGCTCCTGAGCCGTGTCACAGCCCCTACCGCCGGGGAAATCGACATCTATGGCAGGATTACTTCCATGCTGGAAGTAGGCACCGGCTTCAGCGGCGAAATGACCGGTCGTGAAAATGTTTATATGAACGGTGCCATCTTAGGCATGACCAAAGCAGAGATTGATGCCAAAATGGATGCCATTATCGAATTTTCCGAAGTCGGCAAG
Source organism: Faecousia sp. (assembly GCA_045586205.1). Lineage (GTDB taxonomy): Bacteria > Bacillota > Clostridia > Oscillospirales > Oscillospiraceae > JAZOXB01. Next base: position 24,864 of record JAZMZW010000130.1, read on the forward strand.
TTTATTGATACTCCCGTCAAGCGTTATTCCAGCGGTATGTATGTGAAGCTGGCTTTCTCCGTAGCAGCTCATTTGGACTCCGATATTATGATCATGGACGAAGTCTTGGCCGTCGGTGATATGGTATTCCAAAAAAAATGCCTGACCCGTATGCGAGAAGCCGCCTCCAATGAAGGGCGCACGGTTCTCTATGTCAGCCATAATATGAACACCATCCGCGCTCTCTGTGACCGTTGCATCGTCATGGATCAGGGAAAGATCATTTTCAACGGTGATGTGGAAGAAGCTATTTCTATATATATCAACGCAGAATACTGCGAAGCTGTATATATGGATGTATCCCAGCAAGTCCTCCCCTATTGGATGGTGCAACCTGCTGTGCGCTTTATGAGTTTCAAGTTCCTGGGGAAAGAAACCAACGTATTCTCCCTATCTGAACCCATCTCCTTGCAGATTCGCTGGAAAAACCTTACCCCTGTGAACAAGGCCCTTATGCGTGTAGAGATCATCACCTTGGAAGAACAACCTGTTGCAACCTATATGCTCTCTGAGTTCTACTCCGGCGCAGAGGATGCTGACGGAGAATTCAAGTTGGAATTGGATACTACCGCCTTAATGGAAGGTAAATATCGCACAAGATATGTTTTCTATTATCTGGATTCCACCGGTGAGGGCTTGAATATCGGCTATGCGGAAGGACTGAGCTTTGCTGTTGTAGCGCCCCCCTCTGAGACGCCTCTTGTTTGGGATACGCAACATTGGGGATCCATTCGCCTGCCGGATCCGAAGGTTTTGAGCTAAACTATTTTCTTCACACTCGCCGATTTCCTTGCAGGACAGTTCTTCGTGTATCCCTTTGGTTTCAGGTCCGAAACGATGAATTTTAAAAAGGAATTGAAGTATTATGCCGAATATCAGCATCATTATTCCTGTATATAATGTAGAAGCCCATCTTCCAAGATGTCTTGACAGCATTCTGTGTCAATGCTATACTGACTTTGAAGTGATCCTCATTAACGACGGCAGTCCCGACGGCAGTGGGGATGTGTGTAACAACTATGCAGCCAAGGATTCCCGGATCCATGTCATCCATCAGCCAAACAGCGGTCCTTCCGTTGCACGGAACACAGGGATCGATTGGGTCTTTGCCAACAGCGACAGCCAGTGGCTGGCCTTCATTGACTCCGATGATTGGGTACACCCAAACTACTTATCCACCCTGTACAATACAGCCATGGATACCGGGATGCCCATCACCAGCTGTAGTTTTGTCCGTACTGTAGGAGAAGAACCCGAAATCTCCACGAAGCCTTATCCCACAAGCCTGATCTCTCCCGAAGATTTCTACGTGGAGCGGAATGTGAATTCCATTGTCATATGGGGAAAACTCTACCGAAAAGAAATTTTCCGTCGCGTCCGCTATCCCGCAGGAAAGATTCACGAGGATGAAATCACCACTTTTAAGGTCATTTTCTCCCAGAAGCAAATTGCTTTTGTGGATGTTCCCCTTTATTACTATTATCAGAATCCAACGGGAATTATGGGCTCCCCCTGGTCTCCCAAGCGCTTGGATTCCCTCCCCGCCCTATACAGCCACTTGGTATTTTTCCGCAGGAACGGATATCATAAAACCTACAACTACCGTATCAGGTTCTTTTTCGGCTGTGCCAACTGGAGCTTGAACCGTGTAAAAGAGCATTGTCATCCGGATATTCGAAAAAAGCATGTCCGTATGGCTCATCACTATTATCGCAAAGCCCTCCGCCTGTGCAGAAAGACAGGACATATCCCCTTCCACACAAATGAGCATCTGTACGAAAAGACTTACCCCCGTCTCATGAAGCTGTATTGGACTGTCACTGCCATTACTTCCAAAATCACCAAGGGATCCCAATGACCCTATACACCACTCCCCGTCTTTTGCTCCGAGATCTCACCCAAAACGGAGGTTGCTCCCATGGAGAAAGTCAGCATTATCGTCCCCGTCTACAACAAGCTCCATAGACTCAACCCCATGGTGGAAAGCATCCTTGCCCAATCCTACACTGATTTGGAATTACTGCTTGTTGATGACGGATCCACCGACGGTAGCCACACAGCCTGTGACATCTGGGCAGCCCGGGATCCTCGCATCAGGGTATTTCATCAGAATAACCGCGGTGTTTCCTGTGCAAGGAATACAGGCATCCAACAGGCACAAGGTAAGTACCTCATGTTCTGCGACGCAGATGACTGTCTGTTGGAAAACGCTGTACTTTCCTTGGTACAAGGTGCCGAGGAAACACATGGAGATCTGCTTATCGGTGGCATCACAGAACACATTGTAGATGAGAAACACAACACCCTCACAGTGAAAAGAAGCCTTAAGCGCCCCTTAACGGTTGCCGAATGTTCAGCCTTCTCCACAGAACTCCAAGGATTTTGGAGAATCGATAATATGGCAAGCGCTTGCGGAAAGCTATTTCTCCGTAAGATCATTGCAGAAAACGGACTTTTCTTCCCCCCGGATAAAATCGTGTTGGAAGATTTGGACTTCGTTCTGAGTTATCTTGACTGTTGCTCCAAAATTGCAAGTATTCCATCTTTCGTTTACCTGTACTATCAGACAGCAGGAATCTGCGTCTGGGAAAAGCGTTCCTCTATGGACTTTGTTGATGATGTTTCTGCCTCCCATTCCCGTTTGGAAGAATTCATCGCAAAGCACGGGATCGAAAACAGCACTATCTTATGGGATCACGCCATAGCCGGAAGCGCCCATGCCTCCTATCAAGGCCTTTGGTCTCTTCCCACGCCCACAAAGGAAGCCAAAAAAGCAAAATACCGACGTATAAAGGAAGTCTTATCCTATCCCCTCATGCAGAAGTATTTGTCCACCCGAAGTTTTCCCCCCACAGAAAGATTTCTTCTAAGAAAAAACCACATTTTCGGATTGCTGTGTTTATACAAACTCCGCACCCTGTGTGGGAAGGGCTGACCCAAAGGATTCCCGCCGTAAAATATCACTTAGGAATGTGTTTCACATGATAAAGATCCTTTTTATTCATCACAGATTAACCTGTGGCGGTGCCGAACAGGCCCTCTTTGATCTTGTCAATCTTCTGGATAAAACAAAATTCGATATTTCCGTTTTGACTCTTTACGAGGGGGGTATCTGGGAGCAAAAATTCCGCGATGCAGGAATCAAACTGTATTACGATCACTCTTGCCAGATCAAAAGCTCCAATCCCTTGGTCAAAGCACAAAATCTTGTGAAACGTTGCAGAATACGCCATGCACGGAAACGCAACGGTCGCAATTTGGTAAAACACTGCTTCCCTCAAAGCTTTGATATCATTGTTTCTTATCTCGTCTGGAATACGGAAGAAGCAGGTTTCTGTAAAGGTGCAAAATCCCTCAGATATATCCACGGAGATGTAAATACAAATCCCTTTTATCACGACTATATTCAAAACTCCCTCCCTCTCCTCCAAAAATACGATCAATTCATTTGCGTATCTCAAAACGCCCTCAATTCCTTTGTATCTCTTACTAAGCTACACAATACGCAATTGGTTCTCAACCCGATAGACAGAGACAGGATCCTCCGCCTTTCCCGTGAAAAGACCGACCTTGATTCCGGTCTTCCCCGTGTATGTGCCGTGGGACGCCTGACCGATGAAAAAGGCTTTGAACGGCTGATCCGTATCCATAAAAACCTGCTCCAAAAGGGATATCCCCACAGACTGCTCATTGTAGGTGACGGTCCGGATCGCGACTTGCTTCGTGGCCTTGTTTCTCAGCTTGATGTAGAAAGCTCCGTCACCCTTGCGGGATATTCCGATAATCCTTACAAATACATGGCAAACAGTGATTTTCTGGTTTGTTCCTCCTTTACGGAAGGCTTACCCGTTGTTGCTATGGAAGCCCTTGCACTGGGTGTTCCCCTTGTTTCCGCTGTACCCTCCATCGGAGAGCTCTTCGGTCCCGAAGTATGTGGGATCGTATGTGACGGGAGTACCGAAGATCTGGAACGCAGTATAGAAAAGATGCTCTCCGACAGAGATTTCCTGCAACAATGTCGAGAAGGTGCACAAGCCCGTTCCTCCTTCTTTGACGGACGCAATATGACGAAAAAAATCGAAAGCATTCTGATAGCTCTAAGCGCCTCTCGGTAACCCCTATTCTGTTTCAAAAGGAGTATGTACTATGCGTAACTCCTCCCTTAAAAATTTTTGCATTCGTATCTACGAGTCTCTCTATGTCATACATCAGCACCTGAAATTTTTGATGTACACCCGTCTGTTTCATCGCCTCAAGGTCATGTCCCCTGAGGAAACCATTTCATATATTTTAGAACACAGGTGCTCTATTGCCAGATACGGCGACGGAGAATTCTCCCAAATGCTCCACAAATATGATATTGGCTTTCAACGCCACGATCCTGCCCTCGCAAAAATGCTCGAAGATTCCCTTACCTCCCCCACTGAGAATCTGCTGATCTGCATCCCCGGAAGCATGCGTTCTGTCCGAAAGCTAAACGAAAATGCCAGGATATTTTGGACAAGGTGGGGAAAGCAGCGGGATCACCAGATCCGCATCACCCAGCTTCTGCGGAAGCATTGCGGAGCGCAGTACCGCTACGGAGATGCACTCATCACCCGTCCATACATGGATCTAAACTCAAAAAAAGGGGTACAGCATACCTTCACCCTGTTAAAACAGCTATGGAAGGAAAAAGACCTTTTGATCGTGGAGGGGCAAGCAACCCGTATGGGCATCGGAAACGACCTATTTGCAGGTGCAAGGTCCATTCAACGGATCATTTGTCCTGCAAAAGACGCCTTTGACTCCTATACGGATATCTATGACGCCGTTGGGAAGTACAGCGAAGGACGGCTTGTCCTGCTTGCTCTCGGTCCTACCGCCACTGTGTTGGCAAGGGCTCTGTCCCAAAAAGGAATACAAACCTTGGACATGGGCCACATTGACATAGAATATGAGTGGTATCTCCGTTCCGCTACCAAAAAAATCCACATCCCCGGTAAGTTTACAAACGAATTCAGTTCTAAACTCCCGATATCCCCCTGTGAAGATCCGGAATATTCAAATCAAATCGTCTATACCTGTCACTCTGTAAATCAAATGTGATTTTCATATACCTCATAGCAAAGACAAATCAGAGAAAACAGAATCATACATTACCTTCCCGGAAAAGGAGAATCCCAATGTCCGAAAACAAAAAAAATCAAGAAGTTGCCATTCAGCTCAAGAATGTGCGGAAAATGTATAAGCTGGGTCAGATCGGCGGCGGAACTCTGCAAGCCGATCTCCAGAGCTGGTGGGCAAGAGTCCGTGGCAAGGAAGATCCCAACACAAAAATCGGCCAAGATCAGCGTCTGATCGGTCAGACCTTCATGGCCCTTAACGGCATTGACCTGACAATCTATAAAGGCGAGGCTCTGGGCATCATTGGTGGCAACGGTGCGGGCAAAAGTACCATGCTTAAGCTCCTCAGCCGTGTTACTGCCCCCACCTTCGGCGAGATCGATATTTACGGCAGAATTGCCTCCATGTTGGAAGTCGGCACCGGCTTCAACGGCGAAATGACCGGCAGAGAGAATGTCTACATGAACGGTGCCATCCTCGGCATGACCAAGGCAGAGATCGATGCCAAAATGGAAGATATCATTGAATTCTCCGAAGTTCGGGAATTTATCGACACCCCCGTCAAGCGTTATTCCAGCGGTATGTATGTCAAGCTGGCCTTCTCCGTTGCCGCCCATCTGGACTCCGAGATCATGATCATGGACGAAGTCCTGGCAGTCGGTGACATGGCTTTCCAGAAAAAGTGTCTGGACAAAATGCGCGATGCCGCCAAAAAAGAAGGCCGTACCGTCCTCTATGTCAGCCACAACATGAACACCATCCGCCAGCTCTGTGACCGTTGCATCGTCCTGGATAAGGGCAAGATCATTTTCATCGGCGATGTGGATGCGGCCATCGATGTATACACCGGTGTGCAGTCCCAGTCTTCCGCTACCATAAATCTGGATTCCATGCCCCGCGAGGAAGCCTGTACAGAGGGCATCCGTCTTATGGAGATCGGTGTTCTGGAGCGTGATGCTTGGGTTACAAAGGTGGGCGAGAAGCTCCGTTTTGAGATCAAAGCCAAGGCAACCGCCGATTTAGCGGATGTGGGATACCGTTCCCGTCTGGCTACTACCGACGGACAATCCGTTACCGTTCTGCTGGCTCCCCATCTGTTCAGCTGTAAAAAAGGCGAGGAGCTCACCATTCCCCTGGAAGCGGATATTTCCGAATTGGTCCCCGGCAAATACACCCTCACCCCCGTTCTGTACGGTGTCAATGAATACGGTGGCTGGAATTTCTATGACCACATCGAATGCGCCGTTGTATTCGAGGTGGAAAATGTAGAAGGCTTCAACGAAAATATGAACTGGGTGCAACGCTGGTGGGGCAATGTAAAGTTCCCCAACCTTGTTGACTTGCGGAAATAATATCTATGGTCATATGTGAACAAAAATACTGCACAGGTTGCGAGGCTTGTGTAAATATCTGCAAGCGTAACTGCATTATCATGGCTGAAAATGAACAGGGGTTTTTGTACCCCTCCATCGACACCACCCGCTGCAGTTCCTGCGGTCTGTGTGCCAAGGTCTGCCCCGTAAATACTCCCGTGGAGCGTTCCCCCCACAAGCATGTATATGCTTCTCTGTCTACAGAGGATGCCCAACGGGCCGCAAGCACCTCCGGCGGTATTTTCCCCTTACTTGCGGAGGCTGTCCTGTCCGAGGGCGGATATGTATACGGTGTGATTCTGGACGATACCTTTACGGTTCGCCATGCAGAAGCCCATACCCTGTCCGAAATTGCGCCAATGCGTGGTGCAAAGTATGTCCAGAGCTCTGTTGGCTCCTGCTATCAACTGACGGAATCCCGTTTAAAAAGCGGGAGCAAGGTCTTGTTTACAGGTACCCCCTGCCAGATCGCAGGTCTGCGTAATTTCTTAAAAAAAGACTACCCCAATCTTCTCACCGCAGACATTTTATGTCACGGTGTTCCCTCCCCGGGCCTGTTCCGGAAATATGTCAAGCATGAGGAGTCCGTGGCTCACGCTCCCATGAAGCACATTCGCTTCCGCACCAAGGAGATCGGTTGGAAAAGCTCCGTATGTGTCCGAACCTTCCAAAACGGTGTGGAGCATCACGAGGGAGATAGCTTTGTCCCCGGTTTTCTGGACTGCTTATCTCTGAGAGAATCTTGTTTTTCCTGCCCTTACGCTTCCGATGTCCGTTGCGGAGATATCACCCTGGGAGATTTCTGGGGATATAAGGAATCCGCTCCCGAATACATCGAAGACGATGACAAGGGGATCTCTCTTGTCCTGATCAACACCCCAAAAGGGGAAGCCGCATACAAAAAGATCCAAAAGTATGTGGCCTACGCAAAAAGAACCATCGATGATGCCAAGAAATGCAATGAGGTTTTGTCCCATCCCGAAAGCAAACCCAAAATTGCGGAACAGTTCTGGCAGGACTCTCTTTCTATGGATTGGTCAGACTTATCCGCCAAGTACATAAGTCCCCAATGCCCCAAGGATCCGCTGACTTCGGAAGTACGGGAGTATTATAATATCCCCTACCGGAAAAGGCACCGTCAACACATTCTGCGTATTTACAAAAAGAAGCTACTCAAAAAACTCCATTTGAGGTGATTTTACTGTGCGAGTCGGAATTGTTACTATAACCGAGCTTGAAAATTTCGGAAACAGATTGCAAAACTACGCCATGCAGGAAACCCTGAAGTCCCTGGGCGCACATCCGGAAACCATTCCCAATTACATCAACTATAAGCACCGGAAGAGCAAAAAATGGCAGTTAAGCCAGCTCCTTAAGGCCTTGAAAAGTCGCAGTCGCAGTCGCATTGCCGAAATCGTTAAAATTAAGCGTTTCGAGAAATTTGATCGGAAGTATTTCACATTTTCCAAGTACTGTTCCGAGATCGACTACATTCCGGAAAATCTGGGGGAAGCTTACGATTACTTTGTTGCCGGTAGCGATCAGATTTGGAACCCCATTTTCCCCTTTAATTTGGATTTCAATTTCCTGACCTTCTGCAGTGCAGAAAAAAGAATTGCCTACTCCGGCAGCTTTGGTGTAGATGCCATCCCTCCCAAGTACCGGGAACAAATCACCGCATATATCAACGGATTTTCCGAGCTTTCCGTCCGTGAATTCAGCGGTCGGGAAATCGTCCGACAGCTTAGCGGAAAGGATGCCTCCGTCTTATTGGATCCCTCCATGCTGTTGGATCGTGACCGTTGGCTGAAGCTTTCGAAAAAGCCCCGCTGGGTCAAGGAAGACGAAAAATATATTTTGGTCTATTACCTGGGTCAGAAGCAGGCTCTGGAGCAGATCCTGAAGTCCGCAAAGGAACAGGATCCCCAACTGGCATCCTGCAAAATCATAGATATCCACGACAAAACTCTGATCCAAAACTATACCATTACCCCCGACGAGTTTGTTTGGTTGATCGACCATGCAAAACTCATGATCACAGACTCCTTCCACGGAACTGTTTTCTCTGTATTGATGCAAACTCCCTTCGTTCACTCTCTGCGAGTGGGCGGTACAAATATGAATTCACGGATCAGCTCCCTTTTCCAAAAGCTTGAGATGCCTTTCTCCGAAGGGGTCTATACAGCCCATCTTAACAATCCCAAACTCCTCAACACTCTGGAAAAGCACAGAGCCGAGTCTGTTTCCTATCTAAAACGACACTTACATCATGGGAACTAATCGCAAGCAATTATTGATCATTGCTCCCCACGGGGATGACGAACTGAATCTTTTGGGAACCGTTGCAGAACAGTTTCTGAAGAGGAATTGGGAAATCCATCTCCTCCTGGTCACCAACGGAGATTATCTCCCCAAGTTCACAGAAAAACGCCATCGGGAAACCGAAACCGTAACCAAAAAAATGGGGATCTCTAAGGTCACCTATCTGGGTTACGGCGATCATCCCGGATTTTCCGGAACGCACACCTACCACTGCGAGGCGTCGGACATCTGCCCCTCCCCTGCCGGTCACACACAGACCTATGGTTTTGCGGATGCGCCGGACTATGCTTACGGGCAATACGGCTTCCACCGCCCCTACTGCCGTAGTAGTGTGAAAGATGACCTGAAGGAATGCATTCTGGCAGAGCAAGCTCATGCCATTGTTGCCGTGGATCTGGACGAACATGCAGATCACAGAATGACCTCACTGCTGTTTGATGAGATCATGGTCGAACTGGTTCGGACAACTGCATACAGACCTTTGGTGCTGAAAAAATATGCCTATGCCGGTGTCTGGTTCGGACCTGAAGACTATTATGCAAATCCCATGGCAGAGACCCTCTTGACCGAGGAAGAATATTTCCCATACTCCCCGTCTCAGGAAGTCCGTGTCCGTGTGCCGAGAAAGTATTATCCCGTATTTTATAAAAAATCCCCCATTTACAAGCTCTGCGAACTTTATCAATCCCAGTACGTGAACGAGCACTTTACCCGCATGGTCAATGCCGATGCCTTGTATTTCTACCGGGATTACAACAATTTGGCACTCTCCGCACAGGTGCAGGTATCCTCCGGAGAAGGTTTCCTCTTAAATGATGGAAAACTTGCGGATTTCAGTCCCATCAATCGAGAAAAGTCTGCCATGATTTCCACCCCGGAACTCTATACATGGTTCCCCTCCGCCGAGGATCCGTCACCTACAGCCCTGTTCCGCTTTCCCCGGGCATGCACCGTAAAGGAAGTGCATCTGCACCTGCCCTATCAGGAAAGTCTCCGCCCCAAAAGGGTCAAGCTGATCGCCGGAGTCTCTGTCTTTGAAGCGGAGCTGTCCCCAAAAGAGGGCTTACGACCTGTGATCACCTTTGAGTCCCCCGCTGAAAATGTGCAGGAACTTCACTTGCAAATTTTAGATGGGACTCCCGGAAGCTGCGGGATCCGCGAGGTAGAAATTTTCGATCATCACAGCACCTTCCCTTGGAAGGACTTGCCCCTCAGCCCCTATAAGCCTAAAAGTCTCCTGCGTTACCGCCCCGGTAGCACACTTGTTCCGAAGCTCAGCCGTAGCTTAAATCTTGTGAAGCAATTTGTGCAATACGATTTAAAAAGCCACGGCTTGAACTACTATATCAAAAAGCTGATTCGCAAATTTAAACGCTGACAAGGACATATCTATGGATAAAAAAACAGTTGCCATTGTTATGGGACCCATTTATCTGGGCGGAGCCGAAAGAGCTCTGATCAACATGCTCAAGCATTTCGACTATACAAACTATCGTGTGGTACTCTGGATCTGTGGAGAAGAGCAGGGGAATCTTCAGCTGATCCCCCCTTCCGTTGAGCTTCGGTATGTAAATTCCGAGTTCGCAGTCAGCGAGTCCGGGTCGTCTAAGACCCCCTTCTCTGTTCTGAAGTCCGGCTACTATCGACTCCTGGCCAAGCTAAGCATTCAAAACGACGAAAAAAACAAGCACTACTTCTCTCGCTCTCTACCTCTTGTTTCCCGGGAGAGCTATGATTGCATCATAGCCTATCGGGGTTGGGATGCCTCTGTGTTACGTTTTGCCTTCCACAGACTCAGCGGTAAAAAACGGATCATCTGGATGCACAATGACACCTATGACACACAGTTCCCCTTCCCCCTGTATTATGGCAAAGCAGACCGTATTTTCTGCGTAAGCAAGACGATCAAGCAACATATGTTGGAAAAATACAGACTTTCTCCCAAGAAGCTCTCTGTTTTTTACAACATTCTAGACGAGCAGGATGTACTGCGCAAGGGCGAGCTGCCTTGCACCGAGTCCATGGAGCATCCTGCCCTTTTATCCGTAGGCCGTCTGTCTTGGGAAAAGGGCTTTGAAATGATTCCCGAAACCGCCGCTATTCTGAAGCAAAAGGGGCATACCTTCTGCTGGTACATCATCGGTGAAGGATACAAAAGACGGGATATCGTGCCTAAAATCGCAGAATTCGGTGTAGAAGACTGTGTTGTTCTGTTGGGTGCAAAGGATAACCCCTACCCCTTCTTCAAAGCCTGCGATATTTTTGTCCAAACCTCTGTGACAGAGGGCTATTGCATCACTACGGCGGAAGCCAAGCTTTTCTACAAGCCCGTTGTGGCCACCAATTTGCCGGTCATGTATGAGCAGTTCCGTGATCACAGCAACGGTCTGATCGCAGAGGAAATTACCCCTGCTTCTTTGGCCCGGTCTATCCATGAGCTACTGTCCGATCCCACACTTTGTCAAAAGCTCAGTGATCAGTTACGGGCAGAGCGAGGAAACCGCCCCGATCCCTTCCCACCCCTGTACGAATCGATTGACAAATAACTTCCATTTCAGGAGAATAATATCATGCCCCAAATCAGTGTAGTAGTGCCGGTATACAATGCCGAAGCCTTTCTGGATCGCTGTGTTCAGAGCATTTTGGCGCAAACTATGGAGGATTTTGAACTCCTTTTAATAGATGACGGCAGTCCCGACCGTTGTGGGGAAATGTGCGATGCCTACGCCCGGCAGGACGGGCGGATCAAGGTCATCCACCAGAAAAATGCCGGTCAAGCTGCGGCACGGAATCGTGCGCTGGATATTGCCAAGGGCGAGTACTTTGCCTTCGCAGACAGTGACGATTATATCCATCCCCAAGCCTTTGAGACCCTCCTCGGCAATGCCAAGAAACACAACGCCCAAATCAGCGTAGGTGGCTATCAGCCCGTTACCGGTTTGGTAGACCACGCTCCCTTAGAGGCTCTTCCTTCTCAGGCTTGGAATGGACCGGAATTCCTCCGCCACTGCCTTCTGGACAGCGTGGACAAAAAGCCTTGGGTTCTGTGGGACAAAATCTTCCACAGAGACTGCTTCCAAAACATCCGCTTCCCCGAAGGTCGGATCTATGAGGACAACGCTGTTGTCTACCGCATGATCTACGAGGCCGAGACCCTTGCGGATTGCGATGCCAAGCTGTACTATTATTTCTTTAACGAAGGCAGTACCGTAAACCAGAGCTTCAAGCTGAAGCACTTGGATTGGCTGAAGGTTCTGGAAGAAATGATCCCCTACTTTGAAGAGAAGCAAGATCAAGTGCTGGTGGACAAGCTGAATAAGAGCTATCTCTTTGCCCTGACAGATCTTTACCAAAAGGTCAGCACCCACCTCAACGAGCCTGCTGCATTGGCGGAGCTGAGAGAAAAACTCCAAAAGCAGTACGTCCAAGAGAAGAAAAAATACCCCATCACTGTCAAGACCCATCCCAATGTAACAGAGATCCTTCATCCTGCCTATGCCAAGCTGTACTGGACTGTGCAAGGCATTGTGTCCCGTTTCAAAAAATAACATCCGAGGAGGCTTTTCATGGCAATTCCCAAGAAAATACATTACTGCTGGTTCGGTGGTAACCCCAAGCCGGACTTGGCTTTGAAATGCATCAAAAGCTGGAAAAAATATTGCCCCGATTATGAGATCATCGAGTGGAACGAAAGCAATTTCGATGTCAATGCCAATCAATATTGCCGTGATGCCTACAAGGAAAAGAAGTGGGCCTTTGTAACCGACTATGCTCGTCTGGCCATTCTCCATGAGCATGGCGGTGTGTACTTCGACACAGATGTGCAGATCATCCGCTCCATTGATCCCCTTCTGGAGCATCCTGCCTTTATGGGCATCGAACGGGCACACGATTGTTGCAAGGTAGCCTCCGGCCTGGCTCTGGGTTGCGAAAAGGGCAACCCCCTGATCAAGGAGATCATGGACGACTACGATACCGCAAACTTCTACAAGGAAGACGGCAGTATCGACATCACCACCTGCACCGTCCGCAATACGGAGATCCTGAAGCGTCACGGCTTCGTAGAGGAGGATCGGATCCAGCACATTCCTCATGCGGTGGTCTATTCCACAGAATATTTCTCTCCCATGGATATGACCAACGGAAAAATGTACAAGACCAAAAAGACCTATACCATCCACCACTACAGCCTGTCCTGGACACCGGAAGAGCATCGGAAAGAGCGGGCAATTTATCTGCGTAAGGCTCGCCGTGCGGATTTCTTCTATAATCTCAAAGTCTTACCCAATAACATTTTGCAGAAGCTCCTGGGCAAGGAGCGTTATGCCCGTTTCATCAACAAACTGAAAAAAGGAAGTGGAAAATAATGCCCAAGGTGAGCATTATCGTTCCCGTATATAAGGCAGAAGCATACCTACAGGCTTGTGTAGACAGCATCCTGGCACAAAGCTACGAGAATCTGGAGCTTTTGCTGATCGATGATGCCGGCCCTGACCGCAGTGGCCTGCTCTGTGACCGACTGGCCACAAGGGACAAGCGGATCCGCGTCATCCACAAAGAGAAAAACCAAGGGGCCTCCGCCGCCCGAAACACCGGGTTGGAGGTTGCCACGGGAGACTACATCATGTTCTGTGACAGCGACGATCAAGTATCCCCCATGTGGGTCAAACATTTGATGGATGCTGTTGCTCCCGCAGTCCTCCCCCTTTCCTGTTTCTGCACAGATCGGGAGCTTCTCGGTGCAGAGGCGCCCAAGAGCATCACAGAGAAAAAAGCATATCCCGTAACGGCCTACTTCGACTTCAATAAGGTCGGTCTGGCAGGATATATTACCAATGCCTTGTACGACAGAAATATCATCCGTTCCAATGGTATCCGTTTCCGCACCCAGCATGAAAAAGGAGACTATAATGAAGACCTCCTTTTTGCTATGGAATATTGCAGATCTGTGAAAGAGCTGGTCTATGTAGGCTATTCGGATTACTGGTACAATCGGCACGATGACAGTCTGTCCCGATCCTACAGTCAATTTTATTTCCCAAAATACGCAGAGAAGTACCGCCTTTGGAAGGACTTCCTTGCAAACAATTTACACAACGAAGAAATGTCCGAGTTGGCTACAAAATATCTGTTCCATTTTCTCACAGCCTTAACCGCCTCCTGTAAGAGATACCCTTCATTCCGAGAGATAGCTCTGTCGGAAGAATTGCAGGACTGTATTTGGCTGGCAGATACCGCCAAAGAAAATCCGAGAATCATTTCCATGCTGAAAAAGAAAGCCGTGTTCCGACTTTGGATCTTTTATATACTTCACTCTCTGAAAGGATAACTTAACTATGAAAATTATCGGTATGATCCCCGCCCGTGGCGGTTCCACCCGTTTTAACAATAAGCCCCTTGCCCTGATCTGCGGAAAGCCCATGGTTTACTGGGTCTGGAAGCACTCCAAGGAAGTAGAATGCTTCGACGAAGTTTATGTTGCCACCGACAGCGAAGTCATCAAGGATGTGGCAGAGGGCTTCGGCGCAAAGGTCATCATGACCTCCCGTGACTGTGAGACCGCTACCGAGCGTCTGTACGAGGTTGCACTGAAGGTAGAAGCAGACCTCTATGTTATGATCAACGGCGACGAACCTCTGGTCATGGCAAAGGATATCGTCAAGTGCATCCCCGAAACCATTCCCGAAGACGGCTTCTATGTTTCCAACCTCATGACCGACTTCTCCAACCCCGTTGAGGTCGTAGATCCCACCAACCTGAAGATCGTCACCAACAAGGACGGCATCTGCCTGTTCATTTCCCGTTCCCCCATTCCCTTCCCCAAGGGCGAGATGAACTATGCCTACCAGAAGTTCGTAGGTGTGGGTGCCTTTACCAAGACCGCTCTGGAATACTATCACAGCACCCCCAGAGGCCCCGTAGAAAAGATCGAAGAAAATGACTCCTTCCGTTTCATTGAGAACCGCAAGGATTGCTACTATATCAACGCCCACTGCAAGACCCTCTCTGTAGATACCCCCAAGGATCGTGTGCAGGTAGAGCGCTACATGCTGGAAAACAATCTGGCAGATTGATCCCCTTTCATTATCACAAAAGGAGAGTCCGCTATGTTCCATCTGATCGCAGGCCCCTGTGCCATTGAATCCGAAGAAATGGTGTTGGAAATCGCCACCCACATGAAGAAGATCACAGAAGAATTGGGAATTCCCTATACCTTCAAGGCCTCCTTCGACAAGGCAAACCGCACCTCTATCCACGCTTACCGTGGTCCCGGCATTGAAGAAGGCATCCGCATTCTGAAGAAGGTCAAAGAGACCCTCGGTCTGCCCATTTGCACAGACATCCATGAGCCCTGGCAGGCAGAGAAGGCCGCAGAGGTTGCCGATATTATCCAAATCCCCGCTTTCCTGTGCCGCCAGACCGACCTTCTGGTAGCCGCCGCCAAAACCGGCAAGTGCATCAATGTGAAAAAAGCCCAGTTCCTTGCGGCTTGGGATATGAAAAACTGTGTCAACAAGGTTCGGGAAGCCGGCAACGACAATGTCATGCTCTGTGAGCGTGGCACCAGCTTCGGCTATAACACTCTGGTGGTAGACATGACCGGGCTCCGTGTCATGAAGGACTTCGGCGTGCCTGTGATCTTTGATGCCACCCACTCCGTACAGAAGCCCGGTGGCAACGGCACCAGCACCGGTGGCAATGTGCAGTATGTGGAATACTTAGCCAAAGCCGCCCTTGCCGTTGGTGTGGACGGTCTGTTCATGGAGACCCATCCCGATCCCGCCAATGCCAAGTCCGACGGTCCCAACATGGTTCCTCTGGATCAGATGAAAGACCTCCTGATCAAGCTCCAAAAGGTCTATGATGCAGTTCATTGATCCCTCTACTTTCCCACACCTTTGATTTACACCTAACACAAGGAGAACGATCGCTCATGGAATTTGACATCATCCACGAAGCCCGCTCCATATTCAACAAAGAAATACAAGCTATCGAAGCCACACGAGACTCTCTGGGTTCGGATTTTGAGCAATTGGTAGACCTGATCCTCCATTGCCGTGGGAAGGTGGTTCTCACGGGCATGGGCAAGCCCGGTCATATTGCTACTAAGATCGCCGCTACCTTTGCCAGCCTCGGCACGCCCTCCTTCTTCATGCACCCCGGCGAGGCCATGCATGGAGATCTGGGCATGGTGGAGCAGAAGGATGTGGTCATCCTCATGAGCTACAGCGGAGAAAGTGAAGAAGTCACCCGACTCATGCCTGTACTACAGGAGATCGGTTGTACCACTGTTGCCATTACCGGCAAGGCCAAATCCACCCTTGCAAGAGAGTGTCAACATCATTTCTTCTTCCCACCCTTTGAAGAAGCTTGCTATATGCATCTTGCCCCCACCTCCAGTACCACCGCCCTTTTGGTTCTGGGAGACGCTCTGGCACTGGTGGTTTCCCGTGCCAAGAACTATACCAAAGAAGATTTCGGCTTCCACCACCCTGCCGGAGCTTTGGGCAAAAAGCTCCTGACCAAGGTACGTGATCTCATGCACACAGGTGCGGAAAATGCCACTGTTCTCAGTGGCAACACCCTCCGCAATGCCATTGTGGAAATGAGTGCCAAGGGGCTGAGCATGGTCACCGTCATTGACGAAGATCAAAAGCTTCTGGGCATCATCACCGACGGCGATCTCCGCCGCATGCTGGAAAAGGGACTGGACGTCTACAATCAAAGCATTGACAGCGTCATGACCCACAACCCCAAGTGGATCGACCAGCGAGAGCCCGCAGTTAACGCCCTGCAAAGAATGAACGATCTGCACATTACCTCTATGCCCGTTCTGGACGGGGAAGGTCATGTGGTAGGCTCTGTTCTCCTGCAGGATATCATAAAGGCAGGTATTGTACAATGAGTATCAAATTATTTGTTATGGATGTAGACGGCACTATGACCGACGGCCATATTTATATCAGTGCCGAAGGGGAAGCTATGAAGGCCTTTGATGTAAAGGACGGCTATGCCATCTATCATATGCTCCCGGCAAACAACATCATCCCTGTGATCATCACAGGTCGCAGTTCTCAAATCGTCGCTACCCGTGCCAAGGAGCTGAAGATCACCGAGCTGTACCAAGGTGTCTCCGACAAGCTGGCAGTCCTTGCCACTGTTGCCGCCAAGTACGGCGCAACTCCCGATGAGATCGCCTATATCGGCGATGACCTCAACGACTTGGATGCAATGTCCTACTGTGGCTACACCGCCTGTCCCTCCGACGCAGTGGAGGAAGTCCTGCAAAGCGCCAAATACGTCTGCAAGCACCCCGGTGGCCGCGGTGCCGTACGGGAGTTTGTGACTTATCTTTTAAATAAATCTCTATGAAAAAAACTTTCAAGCCCATTCTTTTTTTCCTATGCTTGCTATTGCTTCTCTATGGAGTTATGGGCTTTGCCGTATCTCGACTTTTCTTGAAGCTGACGGAATATGAGATTTCCGACACCAAGCTCACTGAGCCTTTGCGTATTGTGCAGATCGCAGATCTCCACTGTGCCAAATTCGGAGAAAAGTTCTTCCGCAACATTGCCGACCAAGAGCCGGATCTGATCTTTGTGATTGGAGATCTGGTAGAGCGGAACAGTGCAAAGGTCACTCCTGCCTTAGAGACTTTGGAAGCCCTGGTTTCCATTGCTCCCGTTTATGTCTCCCTAGGCAATCACGATGTTGCCCACGACCTTCGCTTTCAAGACGATTTAGCAGAGCAATACCGCCGGACAGGCGCTACGGTCTTGGATATGGACTATGTAGACATTGATATCCGCGGACAGGCTCTGCGGATCGGCGGTATTTACGGTTACTGTCTTCCCGGGAATTTGGTTGAGGCATGGGATCATGAAAGCCAATTCCTCACGGAATTTCAGGATACCTCCCGTTATACCGTCCTGCTGACCCACATGCCTGTGTGCTGGCTCATTAACGGAAGCCTGGACTACTGGAAAATCGATTGCGTTCTATCCGGTCACACCCACGGCGGTCAGATCATTCTCCCTATAGTCGGCGGTCTGTATGCCCCGGATCAGGGCTGGATCCCCGGAGAATGCAGTGGGCATTTCCAAAGCGACAACAAGCATCTGGTCATTACCACGGGCTTAGGCGGCACTACCCCCGTCCCCCGCTTTTACAATCCTCGGGAGATCGTAAGCCTTACTCTCTCCCCCTGACAGCTTCCCTGTCAAATCTCACAAATTTATTGTTCAGGAGTTTCTTTTATGCAAAATGTATTAAGCTATCTGGAGCTTGCCACCTCCGGACATCCGGAGAAAACCGCTGTAGCCTACCGTGATCGGGGCTATACCTATGCCGAGCTTAGTGCTGTGGCAAAGAGGATCGGTGGAAATATCTGTGCTTCCGGTCTGCGCAAGAGTCCCATCGGTGTGTTTGCACACCACGACATTGAAACCATTGCCTCCTTCATGGGTGTCCTTTACAGTGGAAACTTCTACATTCCCATTGATCCCACCATGCCTAAGGAAAAGATGGCGGCGATCTTTGAGGATGCAAAGCTTTCCCTCGTACTGGGTCTTGACAGTGATCGGGAAACTCTGGAGGCGCTGTCCTACAGTGGTCGCTTCCTCACCGCCGAAGATCCCGGCACTGCCGTAACAGAGATCCCCGTTACCGGAGAGGACGATCCCATTTACATGGTCTATACCTCCGGCTCTACCGGCAAGCCCAAGGGCGTTCTCAAAAGCCATAAGGCTGTGATCTCCTATATCGAAGCTTATTGCAATACCTTCTCCTTCTGTTCCGAGGAAGTGATCGGCAACCAGACCCCCTTCTACTTTGATGCCTCTGCCAAGGACATCTACCTCATGCTGAAGCTGGGCTGTACCATGGAGATTCTCCCCTCTACCCTCTTCTCCCTGCCTCCCGAGCTGATCGACTACCTGAATCTGAAGAAGGTCACCTTTGCCTCCTGGGTCCCCACAGTGATCTCCATTGTGGCACAGTTGAATCCCTTCTCTATGGTGAAGCCGGAAACCTTGAAAAAGGTCTTCTTCGTAGGTGAGGTCATGCCCATGAAGCACCTGAACAAGTGGCGTGCCGCTCTTCCCCACATTCAGTATGTGAATCTGTACGGCTCCTCCGAGATCTCCGGCATTTGCTGTTACTACGAGGTCAAGGGCGAGTATGCAGATGACTGCATCCTGCCTATGGGCAAGGCTCTTTCCAATACAAGGATCTATCTCCTGGACGGAGAGCAGGTAGTCACCGAGGCCAATCGACTGGGTGAACTGTACTTGGTCAGCGATGCCCTTGCCCTGGAATACTACAACGATCCCGAACGAACCAAGGCCTCCTTCCTTGTGAAGGATTTCGGAGAAGGTCCTGTCCGTTGCTTCAAGACCGGTGACCTTGCCCAGTATGATGAGGAAGGCAATCTACTCTTTGCCTCCCGTACGGATTCCCAGATCAAGCATATGGGACACCGCATAGAGCTGGGTGAGATCGAGGCCGTTGCCAATGCCCTCCCGGAAATTGACCGTTGCTGCTGTCTGTATCAAGCCACCAAAAAGAAGATCATTCTTTTCTGCCAGCTTGCCGAGGGGACAGAGCTGAAGGGTCAGGAGATCCGAAGCATCCTGAGAACAAAGCTTTCGGACTATATGCTCCCTGCCAAGGTCAACATTATGGAAAAATTACCCCTGAATGCCAACGGTAAAATTGACCGTCAAACATTGAAAACATTATTATAAAGGAGACCCGAAACCATGGAAGAACTGTTAGACATTATGAATGAGATCAACCCCGATATCGATTATGATACGGAAGACAATCTGATCGACGGGAAGGTATATGACTCCCTGAGCATCCTGACCCTGATCACCCAGATCTGCGACACCTTTGACATTGAGATCGGCCCTAAGTGGATGCGTAACGAGAACTTCAACAGCGCCGCCAAGATCTGGTCCATGATCCAAGCCATTCAGGAAGACGAATAAACCTCTGCAAAGACTTCTCACAGGAGTATAACATCCCATGAATATTACATCACTGAGTTTTGTCCTTTTCCTCATTGCAACCTTTGTCCTGTACTTCGCCCTGCCCAAAAAACTCCAATGGGTCGTCCTGCTTCTTGTAAGCCTGGGCTTCTACATTGCAGGTGGACTGCAACACAGCATCTATATTCTGATCACTGCAAGCACCATTTACCTTGCCACGATCCTGATGCAAAAGATCTCCCTTGCGGGCAAAAAGTACCTGAAGGACAACAAGGAGACCCTATCCAAGGAAGAAAAGAAAGCCTATAAAGCCAAACTGAAAAAACGCAGACAGCTTGTTATGCTCCTGGCCCTGTTGGGGAACATCGGTCTGCTGTGCGTCTTTAAGTATTTCCATTTCGCCCTTGCACAGCTTAACAGCATCCTTTCCGCCTTCGGCGGGAAGGAGATCAAGGACACCTTCCAATTGATCGTCCCCCTTGGCATTTCCTTCTATACCTTCCAGGCTGTAGGCTACCTGCTGGATGTGTATTGGGAAAAGATCGAGCCGGAAAAGAACTACTTCAAGGTACTTCTCTTCGTTTCCTTCTTCCCCCAGATCACCCAAGGCCCTATCAGCGATTTTGAAAGCCTTTCCTCTGAGCTGTTCACTCCCCATGAGTTCAACTACAAGAACTATTCCTGGGGCTTCCAGCGTATGATTTGGGGCTTCTTCAAAAAAATGCTCATTGCAAATGTCCTGAGCCCCTTTGTGCAGGACGTATTTGCAAACTACAGCAACTATACAGGCATTACGGTTCTGATCGGCGCTTTCATGTACAGCGTGCAGATCTACGCAGACTTCTCCGGCTATATGGATATTATGTGCGGCTTCTGTGAAATGCTGGGTATCCGTTTGACGGAGAACTTCCAGCGTCCCTACTTCTCCAAGTCCGTTGCGGAGTATTGGCGCAGATGGCACATGAGCCTGGGTACTTGGTTCAAGAACTACATTTACTTCCCCATCGGCATGTCCACATGGAGCAGAAAGCTGGCAAAGTCCACCCGCGCAACTATGGGCAAGCACTTCAGTGATAACTTCCCCGCTACCATTGCACTGGTCATCGTCTGGACAGCTACCGGTCTCTGGCACGGCGCAAGCTGGGCATACATCTCCTGGGGTCTGGTGAACGGTCTGTTCATCATTTTCTCCCTGTGGATGGAGCCGGTTTTTGCCACCACCAAGAGCAAGCTCCACATCAGCGACAGCAACAAGGCTTGGAGAGTTTTCCAAGTCCTGCGTACCTTTATCGTAGTCACCTTCATTAAGGTTCTGCCGGAAGTGGGCACTCTGTCTCAGGGCTTCGGTCTGTGGAAGCAGATCTTCACCAACCACAGCATTCCCACATCCTTCAGAACACTGCTTCCCTTCGTGGATCTTGTGAATCCCATTAACCTGATCAATTTCCTCCTGATGCTCTGCGGTGTGGTTGCCATGTTCTGCATTTCTCTCCGTCAGAGACGGGAGCCCTTCCGCGTATTCTTTAACAAAATCCCGTATGTACTTCGCTTACTCATCCTTGCCATCGGTATTGTGATTATTTTCTCCTTTGGCACAGCCGCATCATGGGGAATAGGAGGCTTTATGTATGCCCAGTTCTAAAAAAGCAATTCTATCTACCGCCATTGTTCTTTTCTTTGTGATTGCAATTTCAGCCGTCATTACCCTACCCTACCTCCGTTCCGAGTCGGAATACTACTTGGACAGCGAGATCCGTGAGGAGCTGGCAGGAAATATCGACTGTATCATTCTCGGTTCTTCCCATACTCTGACCGCCTTTGATACCGCTACCATTGATGATCGTCTGGATTGCTTCAGCTACAACATTTCCGGCCTGCAAATGACCTTGGACGGTCGTTACTATATGCTGGAAAAGGAACTGGCTCGTAATCCCGTGGATACGGTGATTCTGGAATTATCCTACAATGCCTTTACCCGAATCGAAAACGAAGAATATGCCCACGGTGACGAGTCCACCATCGCACGTCTGGACTCCTTCTCCGAGCGCATTGGCTACCTCCTGCGCTATGTCACTCTGGACGATTGGCTCAACCTCTACAGCCGTCAAATTTCCTCCGGCCTGTCCCACTATGCCAGCATGGTGCTTGGCTCTCTGAAAAATGCTCAATTCGTGGGAGAAAAGGGCTCTTGCTTCTATGATCCCGTAGATGTATCCATTGCTCCCGAGAAGGTGGCAGAGGAATACAACAGTGGCTCCGTCAACCAATTCCGTGAGGAGAACACCGAGAAGGTGGTCAAGATCCTCCGTCTGTGTGAAGACAAGGGCATCAAGGTCATTGTGGTGGTCACCCCCGTTTCCGACAGCTTCCTGTGGAGATTGGGAAATATGGATTACTTCCGTACCTCTCTGGAGGACTTCTGTGAAACGCGTCAGCTTGAGCTCTATGACTTCAACCTGATCAATTCCCGTTACTCCCTGTTCCAAGACGATGTGTCCTACAAGGATCAGAATCACCTGAGCAAGCCCGGTGCAGAGGCCTTCACCGATCTCATGTGCGACATTCTGGAACGGGTCGCCGCAGGCGAGGATGTCTCCGATGAATTCTATGACAGCTACGCCTCCCTTCTGAAGGACTCCCCCTACAGACAGTATCTGAATAATTGATCTTACAACATCCCCACCGTACATCCCATGATACGGTGGGGAGCTTATTTTTCATTCCGCCATCTTTACGGGAGGGATGAAAGATGAATAATGAATCATTGTAAGCGTCAAATCTATTGGCGTTGAGGTTGGATGTTCGCCACTCCTCCAGACATTGACAGCACCGGCTCCGAGAGTGTTCTTGGGGTCGGTGCTGTTGGGTTCATTTTGCTTTGCACTCAGACGGTGCATTCCATGGCAACAGGGACTGCACGGTTTAAGTCGGAGGCCAAGCGGTCTTAGGAAGACAACTTAGTAATTCAACTCCTTGGCTCACAGAACGACATGGCTACGATCCGACTTGGCTCCGAGAGTGTTCTTGGGGTCGGTGCTGTTGGGTTCATTTTGCTTTGCACTCAGACGGTGCATTCCATGGCAACAGGGACTGCACGGTTT
>JAZMZW010000131.1:0-1746 GCA_045586205.1 Faecousia sp.
TGTGACTTGCAGGAGCGTGGTAAGTACACCTTCTATGTCATGGACGAACGCCGGGACACCAACTGTCCGGAGCGCAGACGGGTTTACCGTCAGAGCATCAGCAACACCACCATCAACAATTATCTGCGGAACCTCCGTGCGTTCTTCTCCTGGCACTCGGAAGAAACCGGAAAGCCCAACCCCATGCAGAAGGTGCAACTACTGAAGAACGACCGAACCCCCCAGGAGTACATGGAAGATGACGAAGTGGAACGGCTGCTCAGGATCTTCGACAAGAGCTACTTCTCCGAGCATCGGGACTCCACCATCATTCTTTTGCTGCTGGACACGGGAATGCGGATCGGGGAATGCCTGAAGATCACCACGGATGATTTGGACATGAACGAGCGCACCGTCTACCTCCCCGCCGAAAATACGAAGGGCAGGAAAGGTCGCTATGTGTTCTTCTCCGTCAAGACCGCCAGAACGCTCCAACACTGGCTCCGTTTCAGAGACCGCTACACCAACTCTCCGCTATTGTTCCCGGTAAAGGCTGGGACACCGCTCGAAGTCCGTTCCTTTGAGGGCAACTTCCGCAAATATCTGACCCGTGCCAAAATTGCCAAAGACCTCTCTCCCCATGCCATCCGCAACAACTTCGCCAAGCGATGCATCATGGCGGGTATGGACTTGTACACCCTCAGCCGCATCCTCGGACACAGCAGCGTGACCGTCACCGAGAAAGCCTACCTGGATTTGACAGACCGTGACCTCCGCAGATGCTACCAGAGATTCAGCCCCGTGGAGAATATGCTGTCCAAGCGTTGAAAGTTGAAACACACCCTTCAAAATCGAAAAACGCCAGGAAATCCCTGGCGTTTTGTCATGCTTATTTCTCCAGTTTTAATCGCTCTTTTTCCGGTCAGTCTGTACGCAGACCACCTATATCAGAGTCAGGAATTATCGGGAGCTTCGGCGGTTTTATCTACCCCCATGGCATCCTGAAGCAGTCGCCAAATCAGGGCGTTCACGCTCTCCCCTCTTTCCTGCGCATAGGCCTGTACTGCCTCTTTCTGCCCTTTTGGGATGCGGATCTTGATCTCGTCATAGTTGGCCTTCATGTACTTACTGACGGCCTTCTGCTGTGCTTTTGATGCGGGCATATTAACACCTCCCCTTTATTTGCGCTTATTATATCATCTTTCTATATTGGGTACAATATATATTTTGCACATATATCGGGTACAATATTTGTCTGTTCTTCCAATTGATATATCGTCCCCAATATACTATAATAAGACCATCAAGAGGGACACCCCTCAAATACATCATAAAGGAGCACCCCAATATGTCTACC
The DNA here is from genome assembly GCA_045586205.1 of Faecousia sp. GTDB lineage: Bacteria > Bacillota > Clostridia > Oscillospirales > Oscillospiraceae > JAZOXB01. The sequence goes on from JAZMZW010000131.1 coordinate 1,337, forward strand.
ATCGAAATCACCGCAAAGATCGAAGCCCTCCGGGATCTGGAGTCCCTGATCGAGGAAGCCAAGGCCGAAGCCGAAACCATCCGTGACGAGATCAAGGCCGAGATGCAGAACAGGGACACCGAGGAGCTGAGCGCAGGCCAGTACATCGTCCGTTGGACTTCCGTCCTCTCCAACCGCTTCGACAGCACCTCTTTTAAGAAGGTCATGCCTGAGGTCTACAAGGCCTATACCAAGACCGTCAGCTCTCGCCGCTTCACCATCAGCGCATGAAAAAAGCCCCTTGCGTGAACACCGACCAAAGTACACACGCAAAGAGCTTGCCCATCCGATCAAGGAGGGGTGCATGGATTATACCACACCCCTCCTCCAAAATCAACAGGAGGAATTATGAAGGAACTCACCACCTACAA
>JAZMZW010000132.1:0-1757 GCA_045586205.1 Faecousia sp.
CCGGTGGATATCGACCGGTTGCTGATTGTGACCTTTACCAATGCGGCGGCAGCTGAGATGCGGGAACGTATCAGTTCAGGCATTGCGGCACAGGTGGAACAGCACCCGGAGTCTGCCCATATTGAGAGACAGGCTACCTTGTTGCATAATGCGCTGATTACCACCATTGACAGCTTTTGTCTGTATTTAATTAAAAATCATTTCCACGAAATCGGCTTGGATCCTGCTTTCCGTGTGGCGGATGAAGGAGAAATCAAGCTGTTAAAGCAGGAAATCATGGATGCCCTTTTGGAGGACTGCTTCGAAGCAGGAGAGGAGGGCTTTTTGGAGTGCGTGGAATACTTCTGCCCCGGCGGTAAGGAGAAGACCTTAGAAGAATTAATCAAGAGATTACATGAGTTTGCATCCAGTCATCCCTGGCCCCATCAGTGGTTGAAGGAATGCAAAAAAGCATATGAACTTAAGAATGTGGAGGAGCTGGAGGCTTCCCCTTTGGGTCAGTACGCCCTGTATTATCTGAAGCAGATGGTGCTTGGCTGTGTCACGACCATGAAGCAGGTGGTGTTGTTAGCCCATGAGCCGGACGGCCCCTATATGTATGGGGAGCTGGCTGAGGGTGAACTGGAGAGGCTTCAGAAGCTGGCAGAATGTGAGCATTTGCGGGATTGGGAGGTGCGTTTAAGCGGCTTTGAGTTCGGACGCCTTCCTTCGAAAAAGGACCCCAGTGTAAACGAAGAGAAAAAGGCCTTGGCAAAGGACTTAAGGGATCAGGTAAAGGGGACTCTGAAGAAACTGCAGGAGAGATTCTTTGGTACCTTGTTGGAGACTACCATGAGTCAGATTCGGGCATCCAAGAGAGCTGTGGACACTTTGGTAGAATTGACCTTGGAATTTAGCCGCAGACTGCAGGATAAAAAGCAGGAAAAGAAGATTCTGGACTTTTCCGATATGGAGCACTATGCCCTGGACATTCTGTTCAGTGAGGAAGAGGGCAAGATGGTGCCCAGCAAGGTCGCACTGGAGTACAGGGAATATTTCGCAGAAATCTTAATCGATGAATATCAGGACAGTAATTTGGTACAGGAACTATTATTGCAGGTGATTTCCGGAGAAGATGAGGGACACTACAACCGCTTTATGGTGGGGGATGTGAAGCAGAGTATTTACAAATTCCGTCAGGCCAGACCGGAGCTGTTCATGGAGAAGTATAAAGGTTACCGCAGTGAAGAGTCTGTTTGTCAGAGGATCGATTTGAGCCGGAACTTCCGAAGCCGTAGTTCCGTGCTGGATACCACCAATCATGTGTTTGAAAGATTGATGAGCGAAGAGGTGGGGGGTATTGCCTATGATGATAAGGCAGCCCTTTATGCAGGGGCGGAATACCCTGCATATGAGGATAGTATCAGTGAGCTTCTTTTGCTGGAAAAGCCTACGGACGGTACCGAAGAAAAAGAAGCCGAAGGACGGATGCTGGCTAAGAAAATCAAGGAGTTGAAGCAGACCTATCTGGTAACGGACAAGGAAACCAAGGCCTTACGCCCGGTAAAGTACTCGGATATGGTGATTTTGCTTCGTGCTACCAGCGGCTGGGATGAGGCCTTTAAGAAGGCTTTGGAAGCAGAAGGAATCCCGGTGTATATAACCTCCAAGACAGGGTATTTTGCGGCTACCGAGGTACAGGAGCTGTTGCAATTCTTGCGGGTATTGGTGAATCCCCGTCAGGATATTCCCTTGTTTGGTGTGATGAAGTCCCTGTT
>JAZMZW010000133.1:0-9287 GCA_045586205.1 Faecousia sp.
TGTCTTTTAAGCGCTGGCCGCGGCTGTTTAAGAACGATTTCAGGTCAGGGTTCCATATTCGCATTACCGAGCAAAGATCGGAGGCGAATCATGGACGTAGCAATCATCATACCGGTAATAGATCCCAAAGACCGCTTGGTGGAACTGGCGGATGCGCTGGTCGAGAGAGGGTTGAGCCGCATCGTCGTTGTCGACGATGGCAGCTCATCAGAACACGCGCATATCTTCGACATTCTTTCCAAGCTGGACATTCCGGAGGATGATGATGAAGCAACTGACGCTGAATGAAACAGCTGAATTTCTGAAAAGTCGGGATCATTTTGTACTCCTGACCCACCGCAGACCCGACGGAGATACTACGGGCTCTGCGGCCGCCCTTTGCCGTGGATTGCGCTCTATCGGCAAGGAGGCATATATTCTGGAAAATCCCCAGTCCACCCCCAAGCTTGCACCCTATACCGCAGGCTTGACCGTGGCGGAAGTCCCTGAGGGAAGCGTGATCCTGTCTGTGGACGTTGCCGCAGTGGGACTGCTTCCTTTCAACGCTACGGATTTGGTCAAGGACATCCAACTGCTCATTGACCACCATGGCAGGAATGAGGGCTTCGCGGAGCAGGGCTATGTGGATGCTTCTGCCGCCGCTTGCGGAGAGATCATTCTGGATCTCCTGCGCCTGTTGGAGGTACAACCGGACAAGGATATTGCAGAGGCACTGTACCTTGCCATTTCCACAGATACCGGTTGCTTCCGCTTCAGCAATACCACTGCCAACACCCTTATGGCGGCGGCAGAGTGCAAGAAGTGGGGAGCTGATACCTTCACCGTTAATCGCATTTTCTTCATGACCAAGCGCCCTGCAAGACTGAAGTTAGACGCTTATCTTGCCAATACGACGGAATTTTACGCAGAGGGCAGGGTGGTCATCAATACCATCCCCGATGACCTGCGGAAGGAACTGGGGATCACTCCCGATGATATTGACGACATTTCCGGCTTCGGACGGGAGATTGAGGGAGTGGAGCTGGCAGTGATGATCCGCCAAGAGTCGGAAGGAGGCAAGCTCTCCGTCCGTAGCGCTCCCGGTTACGATGCCTCGGCAGTTTGCGCCCGGTTGGGCGGTGGCGGTCACAAGGCCGCCGCAGGAGCCACTGTTCCCGGCACCATCGAGGATGCAAAGAGAGAGATCCTGCGTATTCTGGAAGAAATGGAGCTGATCTGATGGCAAACGGAATTTTGATCGTAGACAAGCCCCGGGACTGGACCTCTCAGGACGTGGTGTCCAAGCTTCGAGGTGTCTTCCATGAACGGCGCATCGGTCACGGTGGCACTTTAGATCCTATGGCTACCGGTGTTCTCCCTGTGTTCATCGGCAGAGCCACCCGTGGAGTGGAGTTTTTTGAGCATGCGGACAAGGTCTACTGTGCACAGCTGAAATTAGGTGTGATCACAGATACCCAGGACAGCTCCGGCAATGTTTTGGAGGAAAAATCCGTACAGGTCAGTGCCGAGGATATGGACAATGTCCTTACCCGATTCCGAGGAGAGATCTCCCAAATCCCCCCTATGTACTCCGCCATTAAGATCGGTGGCAAGAAGCTCTATGAACTGGCTCGTGCCGGAAAAGAAGTAGAGCGCAAGCCCCGTCAAATCACTGTATTTTCTCTGGAAGCCAAGGCTCTGTCGGATACGGAGTGGGAGCTTCTGGTACACTGCTCCAAGGGTACTTATGTCCGCACCCTCTGTCATGACATCGGACAGGCATTGGGATGCGGGGCTTGCATGACCGCCCTGCGCCGTGTAAAGGCAGGGGACTACGACCTTGCACAAAGCACTCCTTTGGAGAAAATCGTTGCCCGTGAGGATCCCGAGGCACTGCTTCTTCCCACAGACAGTCTGTTTGCATCCTATCCCGCCCTGACCCTCAGTCCCGCACAGGAGAAGTGCTGTCGCAACGGCGCAAGCTTCACCTTTTCAGGAGAGGGGACTTACCGTGTCTACGGACAGGACGGTAGCTTCTTGGCACTCAGTGAGGTCAAAGAAGGAAAGCTTTGCACCGTCAAGAGCTTTTTTTGAGGACAGGGCTTATGAGAAAGAGAGTCATTGCCCTTGGGTTCTTTGACGGAGTACATTTGGGTCATGGGGCTTTGTTGCGCCGTACCCGGGAGCGTGCCCGGGAATACGGTGTTACGGCAGCGGCTCTGACCTTTGACCGTCACCCGGACGAGCTTGTTTACGGGATCTCGGTACCTCTGCTGAATACCTCTGCAGAGCGTGAGAGGCTTATTGGGGAGCTGTACGGCATAGAGGAACTGCTGACCCTGCACTTCGATACTGCCCGTATGGAACAGCCCTGGGAGGACTTTGTGATCCATACCCTTGTGGAGGAGTTCCATGCCATCCATGTGGTCTGTGGCTATGACTTCCGCTTCGGCGCTCGTGGACATGGCAATGCCCAAAGACTTGCGGAGCTTTGCAAGACTCTGGGCGTCGGCTGTGACTGCATTCCGGCAGTAACTATGGGGGGCGAGGTAGTTTCCTCCACAAGAATTCGTGAACTCCTGCAAGGGGGAAAGACGGAAGAAGCCGTGGAGCTTCTGGGACATGCCCATCTGCTCAGCGGTAAGGTTGTCAGTGGGCGCGGTTTGGGTCGCACCATAGGCATCCCCACTGCCAATGTCCGATTGGAAGAGGGGATCTTGCTTCCCTGTAAGGGTGTGTATTCCGCCCTGACTACCGTTGAAGGAAAAAACTATATGACTGTGGTGAATATCGGCTCCCGTCCTACAGTGGAGGGGAAGCATACCACCATTGAGCCTTGGATCTTGGACTATGTCGGAGATCTGTACGGAAAGGAACTGACCTTAGAGCTATATTCCTATCTGCGAGAGGAACGCCGTTTTGAAAGTCTGGAAGCCTTGCAGGGAGAGATCCGCCGCAATGCCCAACAGACCAGAGACCTCCTTACCCATCTTTTGTGCAAAAGGAATGAACAGCTATGATGAAAAGAATATGGTCCCTGATCCTTTGTGCGGCTTTGCTTCTGCCTCTTGTAGGGCGTGGGCAAGCCGCATCTGCTACCCCTACGGCACACGGCATCGATGTGAGCCATCATCAGGGGCAGATCGATTGGGACACAGTTGCAAAACATATTGATTTTGCCATACTCCGTGTGGGCTATGGCATGGACCTGCAAGCACAGGACGACCGTCAATGGTTGGCAAATGTCCAAGCCTGTACCCGTCTGAAGATCCCCTTTGGAGTGTACATCTATTCCCATGCCACCAATGAGGAGCAAGCTCTCAGCGAGGCACAGCATGTTCTGCGCCTGATCAAGGGCTATAAGCTCTCCATGCCCGTGTATCTGGACCTGGAGGATGAGGATATTGAGAATAACTGCACTCCGGAGGAGATCCTCCGCAATGCCACGGTTTTCTGCAATGCCATTGAGGAAGCCGGCTACGAAGCGGGGATCTACGCCAACACCTACTGGTGGGGTAAGTATCTCACATCCTCTCAGTATGACAAGTGGGATCGCTGGGTAGCACGCTATGCTTCCCAAACAGGCTATTCCAAGCCTTACTCCATGTGGCAATACACCAGCGAAGGCTCTGTTCCCGGCATTCAAGGGAATGTGGATATGAACTACTGGTATGGCACTCCTCCCACAGCGGATTGTACCCATAATTACATTTGGGAAGTGACCAAAGAGCCCACCTGCACCGGCTTGGGCAGAGGCACCTATACCTGCACCTTCTGCGGTGACAGCTATCGGGAATATATTTCTTCCAAGGGTCACAGCTATGAAGAAAAAGTCATCGTCCCCACCTGCACGGAAGACGGCTTTACCGTCTACACCTGCACCGCTTGCGGAGATAGCTATGTGAGTGACTCTGTGGATTCCATAGGTCACAGCTACACGACAGAAGTTACTGCCCCTACATGTACGGAAGGCGGTTTTACAACCTATACCTGCGCTACCTGCGGTGACAGTTATAAGGGTGCTTCTGTAGCTCCCACAGGCCATAGTTTCACCGACGGCATCTGTGTTACCTGCGGAGGGGAGGATCTCAACTTTGTTCCCTATAATCCCTTTGCAGATGTAGGGGAAAAAGACTATTTCTATGCCCCGGTTCTCTGGGCGGTGAATGAGAAGATCACCACCGGTATGAGTGCTACGATCTTTGCCCCGGAGGCACCCTGCACCCGTGGACAGATCGTCACCTTCCTGTGGCGAGCCTACGGATGCCCGGAGCCTATGAGATTGGAAAATCCCTTTGAGGATGTAAGTCTCGGGGCCTATTACTACAAGGCAGTCCTGTGGGCAGTGGAGCAGGGGATCACCACCGGTATGAGTGAGACGAGCTTTGCTCCGGATACCACTTGCACCCGCGGTCAGGTTGCTACCTTCCTCTGGAGAGCCCAAGGTAAGCCTCTACCCTCTGAGACTTTGAGCATCTTTTCCGATGTGAGCCCCAAGGCCTATTACTATGATGCCGTCCTGTGGGCTGTGGAGCAGGGGATCACCCAAGGTACAGGGAAGGGGAAATTCTCCCCGGAGACCGATTGCACCAGAGGTCAGATTGTGACCTTCCTCTATCGGGCTATGTCGTAAATATAAAAGAAAAGCTCTGCTACAAGTGATCATTTGTGGCAGAGCTTTGTATACTGTATGGAGCTTACTCTTGGATCCCGGAAGCTTCTTCGGGGGCTTTCTCGGAAGCTTCTGCTTCGGGAGCTTCTTCAAGTTCCTCATTGGCAAAGACCATTTCCAGCGCCATGACCAAAGTCAGGAGCATCAAGGCGAAATGCACCAGCATGGCAGAGGTATCACCAATGGTATCGGGCGCGGAGATCGCACCGAAGAACACACTGCAAACACACCAGAAGCCGGTAATACGGCGACCGCCCTTGTCAAAGGAGAAGCCACCGATTTGGAAACAACCCAGCATGGTGCTGATGGCAAAGAGCAGGGTATAGGCATAGTCATGGATGGACGGATCGGTATTCCATGTCTGGAAATGTACGATCAGTCGGATCACCAGATACAGACTGATAAACATATACAGGACAGCGGAGGGCTTTTGATCCCGATAGTTCCGGATGGCGAAAATCAGGACACACACACCTGCCAGAACGCCCCAATAGCTCAGGCTGTTATTCAGGAACAGGGAAACACGGGTGTACACAGGGACAAAGCTGTCAATATTCTGAGCCCCCATCATATTCCCCACAATGATCCCCAGACCTGCAAGCAGCTGAGCCCCACAGGACAGGGCAGAGCCGGAAAAACAGCTTTGGAAGGTCTTACGGGGCTTGGCGAAGAAGAAAATACAGGCATAAGCCACCGCAAAGCTCACAGCAAGAACCAGTAGGATCTTGTGGGCAAAGGCTCCGCTGGTCAAACTGCCGTCATACAGCAGTTCCTTTTGTAATTGATAATTACGGAAAAAATAGCCTCCCACCATATACAGGGGCAGGAAAAGCAGTAATTTTTTCAAAAAACTTTGGGGAAGATAAGATTTCATACACACCTCCGAGGGGGATCTGCAAAAATAGCGCAACAACTGTTGCTTGTTTTTTGATTATATCATGTTTTATGAAAAAAAGACAGGGGGAAAGAGAAAAAATCCAAAAATATTTTTTCTCTTTCGCACACCCTCTCACAAAGGGACAAAAATCCTCCCCTTTCTGTAGCAAGATCGAATTTCTATAGACAAAGGGAGGAAAATGTGATAAAATGTATAAAATAAACCTAGAGAGGTATGACAATGAAGATCAATGTATTAGGCGTAAATTATAATAATGTTACCATGGAAGAAGCTGTGACACTGGGTAGACAGATCCTGCAGGGGCGGAAGACTTGCTACTGCGTGACTCCCAATGCGGAGATGGCCTATGAGGCTCTCCATGATCCCAAATTCCGCGAGCTCCTCAATGGTGCGGAGTTGGTGCTTCCGGATGGAGCAGGCGTCGTCCTTGGGGCAAAGATCCTCAAGACCCCTCTGAAGCAGAAGGTGGCAGGTGTGGAATTTGCCCAGAATATGCTCCCTGTCATGGAAGAGCTTGGCTCCCGTCTGTTCCTTCTGGGCAGTAAGCCCGGAGTTGCGGAACTGGCGGCTGATAAAATGCTGGAAAAGTGCCCCAAGCTGAATATCTGCGGTATTGCTGACGGCTATTTTAAGGACGAACAGCAGGTGATCCGCACGATCAACGAAGCACAGGCAGATGCAGTGTATGTTTGTCTGGGTGCGCCCAAGCAGGAATATTTTATGCAGAACCATTGTGAAGCCCTCAACGCCAAGCTTTTGTGTGGACTGGGAGGAACTCTGGACAGCATCGCCGGCACAGTCAAGCGTGCGCCCCGATGGATGATCCGCCTGCAACTGGAATGGCTCTATCGCCTGATCAAGGAGCCCCGGCGCTTTAAGCGGATGCTCCGTCTGCCTAAATTTATTTTTGCGGCAGTAAAAGAACGCATGAAAGGATGAACAATATGGGAAAACTGATCGTATTCGAGGGAACTGACGGCTCCGGCAAGTCCACGCAATTTTCCCTTTTGACCAAGCGCTTGCAGGCCATCGGCAAGGAGTTCCGTACCATGGTTTTTCCCCAGTATTCCGAGCAATCCTCAGCACTGATCCGTATGTATCTGGGGGGAGAATTCGGCACCCGTCCTACAGATGTCAATTCTTATGCCGCCTCCACCTTCTATGCGGTGGATCGCTTCGCGTCCTATCGCAAGGTGTGGAAGAAATATTATGAAGAAGGCGGCTTGATGCTGTCCGACCGTTACACCACCTCCAATGCCGTCCATCAGGCATCCAAGGTCGTCCCTGAGGAGAGAGAGGCCTTCTTCCACTGGCTGTATGACTTTGAATATGAAAAAATGGAACTTCCCAAGCCCGATCTCGTCATATACTTGGATGTTCCTACGGAATTGACCGGTCAGCTCATGCGTAAGCGTGAGGCAGAGACCAAGACCAATGCAGACATTCACGAACAGCATCTGGACTATCTGCGCCTGTGCAGAAGCACCGGCTTGGAGGCGGCAGAATGCTACGGATGGAACAGGATCCACTGTGCAAAGGATGGGAAAATGCGTTCCATCGAGGATATCCACAATGAGATATTTGCACTTGTTATGAAGTGTTTGGAGGAAGAATAATGGTATATATCGTACTTGGAACAGGCTTCGAGGAAATGGAAGCCATCGTACCCTGCGACCTGCTCCGCCGTGCCGGAGTGGATACCCAATTTGTGGGCATCGGCGGCAAGCTGATCCGTGGCAGTCGCGGGATCACAGTGCAGGCAGATATTACAGTAGAAGAAGCCCTGTGGGAGCAGGCGGAAATGCTCGTCCTTCCCGGCGGTCTGGGTGGTGTGGAATCCATCCTGAACTGTCCCGAGGTCTTGGATGCAGTTACCGCTTGCTATAACAGAGGGGACTATGTTGCCGCCATTTGCGCCGCACCTACCGTCCTTGCCAAGCTGGGCATTAGTGATGATAAGCGTGCCTGTTGCTACCCCGGTATGGAAGAAGAAATGGGCAAGGCACATATGGAATCTGCGGGCTGTGTTGTTGACGGCAAGGTTCTTACCGGCAGAGCTGCAGGTAGTGCCTTTGACTTCGGATTTGCTCTGATCTCTGCTCTCCGTGGGCAGGAAACCGCACAGCGGATCGCCGCAGAGGTCGTTTATTCCTAAAAGGAGGAAGCCTATGAACAACTATGAAAATACGGAGGATCGGGGCTTGTTTGATCCCTTTGATGATACAGAGTCCCTCTCCGTGGAGGAATTGATCCGTGATGTAAAACAGCAGATCGAGCCTCGGGATTCCGAGGAATTCCTCTATGAGCCTGTACAGGAGTCTGATCCCAACCAAAGCCCTGTCTTTGAGCCGGACTTCGGCGATGCCTTTGCAGAGTACGGAAAGTATGACGGAGAGGTGCTGTCGGAGGAGGAAGCCCGTTACTACGGTGTGTCCCGAGACAGGGAGGAAGACCCCGGTCCCCGTCCCAAGAAGCCCCGGCGCAAGGGAAAGAAGCGGATTGTTCCCCTCTTTGTTAAGGTCCTGCTCTACATCGTTCTGGCAGGTGTGGGCGCAGTGGGGCTGGGCTACGGCATTTGGGAATGTGCCCAGGATGTGCTGGCCTTAGGCCGTTCCGATGAGCCACTGAATGTAGTGGTGGAGGAAGGACAGAGCGTGGAGGATATTGCCCTCATGCTTCAGGAAAAGGGTGTTATCAAGTATCCCTGGCTGTTCCAACAGTACTGCAAGTTCACCGATTCCGAAGATACCATGGATCCCGGCAACTATGTGCTGTATTACAACTACGATTACCATGCCCTTGTCAGTGGCATGGTCAAGCGTAGCCCCAACCGTGTTACTGTCCGTGTGACCATCCCGGAGGGCTATACCTCTGCCAATATCTTTGCCCTTATGGAGTCCAAGGGTGTATGCACCGTAGAGGAACTGGAAGAATGTGCCGCCAATTACGAGTTTGATTACTGGTTCTTGGAGGATATCGAATACGGCTCTCCCAACCGTCTGGAGGGCTTCCTCTTCCCTGATACCTATGATTTCTATGAGAAGGATGACCCCGACCGTGTCCTTGCCAAGCTTTTGAGCAACTTCCGCAAGAAGTTTACGGATAAGGCAGAGGAACAGCTGGAGCTGCTGAATGAGGAGCTTGCCAAGCGTTGGGCTTCCGCCGGCTACGGTGAGGACTACATTGCCGAGCATCGCTTTGGTATTTCCGAGCTTATGACAGTGGCTTCCATGATTGAGAAGGAAACCGCAGGCGTGTCCGAAAGCGGTAAGATCGCTTCTGTCATTTACAACCGTCTGTGTAAGCCCGCAGATTATCCGTATTTGAACATCGACGCAACGGTTGTCTATGCCTTGGGCGGTGTGGATCATGCTCTGACCTATGACGATCTTGAGGTGGACAGCCCCTATAACACCTATAAGTATAAGGGACTGCCTCCCGGCCCCATTGCCAACCCTGGTTTGTCTGCTATTAAGGCGGCGCTGGATCCCGACAGCACTTATTACTATTTCTATGTGCTCAATCCCAACACCAACCGCCACGAATTTACCTCCACGTATAAGCAGCACCTCGAGTTGCTGAACAGATACTATGGTTAACGGGAAGAAACCGGAGCTGCTGGCTCCGGCAGGTGATTTTGAGCGACTGCGTATGGCGGTGGCTTACGGTGCCGACGCGGTGTATCTGGCCGGCGGTGACTTTGGTATGAAGCCTTTGCCGGAAACTTCACTCCGCAGG
>JAZMZW010000134.1:0-3761 GCA_045586205.1 Faecousia sp.
GTCATGAATTGATGCGGGGCATCATGATTTCTCCCTACGCTCCATGATTTGAATTGCCAAAAAACAATGTGCCGTAAGGCAAAAATCATGCCGTAAGGCAAATCATGGCATAGCCAATTCATGCCCGGCAGGGCAATTCATTATCGTGCTGAAAGCACGATAAACCGGAATCCCCTTGCTGAATTTAAAATCACATCGGCGCAGGAGTCAAAAAACAGGTCATCGACTCCCCATAATTGTGGGGGATCGATGACCCGTATGTCATTTCTGAATAGATTCTCCGCTCCCCTGTCCCTTATTCTCCGCGGATGGACTTGGCGTATTCCGAGGGGGATAGACCGTAGTATTCCTTGAACTGGCGGGAGAAATGGTGGATGGAGGAATAGCACAGTCGAGTAGAGATCTGGGTGAAATTCAGCTTTCCTTCCCGGATCAGAGTCTTGCTTTCTTCCAGCTTTACACGGCGGATGTAGTCTCCGGGAGAGAAGCTCATCTGCTTGCGGAACAGGGCAGTCAGGTGGGAGGCGCTGACATTGGTCTCCTTTGCCACGATCTCCACAGAAAGCTTGTCATACACATGACCGCTGATATATTCCAAGGCACGACCCACGATGGAGTTCTCGTTCCGCAGGGCGGTGGGGGTCTTCAAACGCTTTTTCCGTCGGAAGGTATCCCGAAGAATGGAAATCAGCAGGAGCTTCAAATTTGCACGGATCACATCGTTGCTGTATTCATCCACAGTTTCCGATTCCTGAAGCAATTGCTTGAGATAGGTGGTTTCCGTAGCGGACAGATCATAGACCCGATCCCCAAAGGGGAACTGCATTTCCGACCGAATGTCAAAGGAAATGGTCAGGAAACGGGCGGTGTTATCCTTCTCTGTATACTGCATGTGCCACTGATCGGGCAGGAAGACAATGACCTGTCCCTGCTTCAGGGAATAGCATTCCCCGTCTACCACGCAGTGGAGCTGTCCCCGATCCACATAGGTCAGTTCATAGGCAGAGTGCTTCTCGCCCTTGAAGAGGAAGCCTCTTTCCGCATTCTGGAAGAACAGGGTGTAGATCTCGCCCAAGGTCATACGGGAACGGATCTTCAGATCCTCCGCATCTCCGCAGGGCTCAAGCTCTACGGGAGCTTTCTCCGTAGGGAAAATCATACGGACCGTACACTCCCTCTGATAGGGCAGGAGCGCAAACTCCGTACCCACAGGAAGACACACAGGCTTGTCCAGATAGAAGGCTTCGGTTCTCTCGTCCTTCCTCAGAATCAGCACGGTCATGCCAATCTCAAAGTCCAGATAGGTCTCTCCCTCACAGCGGTAGTAGTGGCTGTTGTCATGGGAGTAGGATCTTTGCTCCTGTACCCAAGTCTCCCCGAAGGGCAAACTGTTGGGGGCGGGAGTTTCCCGAAGGATCTTGCCATAGGGTGTGAAAAGTCGGTAATTCAGATTTTCTATCATATGATTCCCCTCCTTTTTCCTTCCGCTACATATCATAGCAAAAAAACTCTCCGTCCGCAAGATTTTTTCTGAAAAAATCGTTGACAATCTTGTAAAAAATGGGTACGATGAACATAGAGTAATCTTTAGGAGGTTCTTATGGATACGATCTTTGTTACGGGACACCGAAATCCGGACACGGATTCCATTGTTTCTGCCATGGCCTATGCCGCCTTACGCAACGCCTTGGGCGAAGGCGAATACCGTGCCGCCCGTATCGGTCACATCAGTGACGAAACACAAATGGTGCTGGACCGCTTCGGCTTTACCCCTCCCCAGTGGGTGAAAACCGTCCGCAATCAGGTTCGGGATCTGGATTATGATACACCTCCCGCCCTGTCTTCCGCAGTGACTGTGAGCCGTGCCTGGGCCATCCTCACCGCCGACCGCTCCATTGCCGCCATCCCGGTGACCAATGAAGACGGAACTCTTTACGGCCTGCTGTCCTCCGGGGACATTGCGGCTCATGATATGCGCTCCATCGAGCATCCTTACATCCGGCAGATCCCCGTGTTCAATCTGCTGAGTGTTCTGGAAGGCAGAATTCTCAACGAGGCCGGCAATCTTCTGGACACAGTTTCCGGAGAGGTCAGCATTGCCATCCCCCAGAGCTGTGAGAATCTTTTGTTCAAGAATAAAGACAGCATCGTGGTCTGCGGAGATCAGCCGGATATGATCCGCAGAGCCTTGGAGATCGGGGTGCAGTGCGTCATCGTCTGCCAGTCTGAGCTGTCGGAGGAATTGCGGAATTATCCCACGGATACCTGCATCATTTCCACTCCCTTTGATGCCTATCGGGCAGTGCGCCTGATCTATCAGTCCATTCCCGTGGCAAGGATCTGTCGCACAGAGAATCTGGAATGCTTCCATCTGGATGACTTTGTGGATGATGTACGGGAAGGCATGCTCCAAAGCCGTTACCGTTGCTATCCCATTCTGGACGAGGAGGATCGGGTGGTAGGCACTCTGTCCCGTTACCATTTGATCCGTCCCAGACGGAAGCGTGTTGTCCTTGTGGATCACAACGAGGCGGCACAGTCCGTCCCCGGTCTGGAGCAGGCAGAGATCTTGGAGATCATCGACCACCACCGTCTGGCAGATATCCAGACGGGCAACCCCATTTATTTCCGCAACGAGCCTGTGGGCAGTACCACCACCATCATTGCGGGTATGTATCAGGAGCGTGGACTTATGCCCTCGGAAAAGCTGGCAGGCATTATGGCCGCCGCCATTGTTTCCGACACGGTCATGTTCAAGTCCCCCACCTGCACCCGTCGGGATCGGGCTATGGCAGAGCGCATGGCTCGCATTGCCAATGTATCTCTGGATGAGCTGGGTCAGCAGATCTTCTCCGCTTCCTGGTCCGACGATAAGACCGCAAAGGAACTGCTGTTCTCCGATTTCAAGGAATTCCACATTGCCGGTCACAGTCTGGGCGTGGGACAGATCACCTGCGTGAACTCCGACCACATCCTGAAGCGGAAAGAGGAATTCATCGTGGAAATGAAAGCCGCCGTGGAGCGTCGGAAGTACGACATGGTACTGCTCATGCTCACGGATGTGCTGCTGGAAGGCACACAGCTCCTGTATCTGGGCGATGAAGAAGACATCCGCACCGCCTTCTCCCCCGATGCCAAACAGCACACCGTCTTCCTGCCTCAGGTCATGAGCCGTAAAAAACAAATCATCCCCTCCCTCTCCGCCATGTGGGGCTAATTCATTTCCTGCAGAAAGTGATGTTTCCTGCGGAAATGATGTCGCTCCGCTTGTGTCTCCAAAAACAAGCTTACAGACCCACAGCGTGGAGGAATATTATCCGGCACAAGCTAAAGCGACACAACAGCTACCAATAGGGAACATCCGACTTAGACCATGCAGAAAGGTAGACTTGTATCATATTCCTCCACCTGCGTGGGAGTAAGCACCCATTGTAAAGGTACAAGCTACCGACAATCGACACGGAATAAGAAAACGACTTGAGCGAAGCGCCGGGAGAGGAGGCCGGAGGAGAGGGCGGTTATTTCCGAGGCAAAGGGGAACGAGAGCGTAAGGGTATCGAAAGGAAATCGTTCAGCGCCCCTCCTCCGTTCGCTTCTTTGCTTACTTTCTTGTCGACACAAGAAAGTAAGGCCTCCGGCAGGAAGCAAAGTATTTCAGAGTCAACAAGGTATGCGTATATCAACACAACAAAGTCATTAAGAAACAGCAAGGCAAGAAGCCGTTTCAGAAGCACGCACTTCCTGCACCGGCAAGCTGAGGG
>JAZMZW010000135.1:0-10718 GCA_045586205.1 Faecousia sp.
CCTGTCTCTGCTCATCCGCCGTCCCCCCGGAAGAGAGGCTTACCCCGGTGATGTCTTCTACCTCCACTCCCGTCTGCTGGAGCGTGCGGCTCGACTGGCACCGGAATACGGCGGTGGCTCTCTGACTGCCCTGCCCATTATCGAAACTCAGGCAGGCGACGTTTCTGCCTATATCCCCACCAATGTCATCTCTATTACCGATGGCCAGATCTATCTGGAATCCGAGTTGTTCCACGCAGGTGTCCGTCCTGCCATCAACCCCGGTATCTCCGTCTCCCGTGTAGGCGGTAATGCTCAGATCAAGGCCATGAAGAAGGTTGCAGGCTCTCTGAAGCTCATGTACTCCCAGTACCGTGAGCTCCAGTCCTTTGCCCAGTTCGGCTCCGATCTGGATGCGGATACCAAGGCTCGTCTGGAACAGGGTGCCAGAATTGTGGAGATCCTGAAGCAGGATCGCAACAGTCCCATTGATGTGGAACTGCAGGTTTGCATTATTTACGCAGTTGTCAACAATATGCTTGCGGAAATTCCCGTAGAACGGATCCGTGACTTTGAGCAGAGCCTCTTTGAGTACCTTACGGTACAGGTCACTGCCATTCCCGAAAGCATCCGTGACAGCCGTGTGCTGACCCCCGAAACAGAAGAAGCGCTCCGTCAGGCCGTTGAGACCTGCAAGGCACGCTTCCTGGCATAAGGAGCCTCGCTATGTCAGGGGCTTCTATGAAGCAGATCAAAACACGGATCAAAAGTGTGGAATCCACCCGTCAGATCACCAAGGCTATGGAGCTGGTTGCTACCAGCAAGCTCCGTCGAGCCAAGGAGAAGGCGGAGGCATCCAGACCCTTCCGTGAGATCATGGCAAGAGCCATTGCGGGACTGCACAGTGTCAGTGGAGACCGTCCCAGCGAGTTTATTTCCGGTCGTGAGGTACGCAGCACCTGTTATATTGTCATTGCAGGTGACCGTGGACTGGCAGGTGGCTACAACGCCAATCTGTTCCGCCTGATCCGCAATCAGGTGCAGGAGGAAGACTATGTGCTTCCCGTGGGAAAGAAGGCACTGGAATATTACCGCCGAAGCGGCTGTAAGCTCCTCAGTGAGGGCTTTCCTGTAACTGCAACGGTAGGTACGGGAGATTGCTCCCAGATCGCCAAGCTTCTGTGCGAGGCCTACGAACAGGGGAAAATTGACCGTGTTGTGGTAGCCTATACCTACTTCCAGTCCATGCTGGCACAAGTCCCTCAGACCCAACAGCTCCTTCCTATTGTCTTGGGAGAGGAGAAGGAGGAATACGGAGATGCCCTCATTGAGGGAGATCCCCAGCACCTCATTGCCGGCATTATTCCCAGCTATCTGTCAGGGGTCCTTTACACCTGCTTGTGTGAAGCGGCGGCCTCCGAACACGGAGCAAGGCGTACAGCCATGAATTCCGCCAACAAGAATGCAACAGAGATCATTGATACCCTGGTTCTGAAATACAACCGCGCCCGTCAGGCTGTGATCACACAGGAGATCACAGAGATCGTTTCCGGTGCGGAAGCCTTATAATACCAATAAGGAGTAATGACAATGCAGAAGAAAAACATTGGCAAAGTTGTGCAGGTCATTGGACCGGTTCTGGATATCCGCTTCCCCGGCGGATGCCTGCCTGACCTGCTCAATGCGATTGAAATTGAACGGGAGGAAGGCAAGCTTGTCTGCGAAGTCGCTCAGCAGTTGGGTGACGATGTAGTCCGTTGTATTGCCATGAATTCCACAGACGGCATGGTTCGTGGCATGGATGCCATCGATACCGGTGCCGCCATTAAGGTTCCTGTGGGCAAGGAAACTCTGGGGCGTGTATTCAACCTTCTGGGGCGTGCCATTGACAACAAGCCCCAGCCCGTGACCTGCGAGAAGTGGAG
The DNA here is from genome assembly GCA_045586205.1 of Faecousia sp. Lineage (GTDB taxonomy): Bacteria > Bacillota > Clostridia > Oscillospirales > Oscillospiraceae > JAZOXB01. The sequence goes on from JAZMZW010000135.1 coordinate 1,905, forward strand.
CATCCACCGTGATCCTCCCTCCTATGACGAGCAGGAAAGCACCACGGAGATCTTGGAAACCGGTATCAAGGTCGTTGACCTCATCGCGCCTTACGCCAAGGGCGGTAAGATCGGTCTGTTCGGCGGTGCAGGTGTTGGCAAGACCGTCCTGATTATGGAACTGATCAACAATGTTGCCAAACAGCATGGCGGTATTTCCGTCTTTGCAGGTGTTGGCGAGCGAACCCGTGAGGGCAATGACCTGTATAACGAAATGCAGGAATCCGGTGTTATCCACAAGACCGCACTGGTTTACGGTCAGATGAATGAACCGCCCGGGGCAAGAATGCGTGTGGCTCTGTCCGGTCTGACTATGGCAGAATACTTCCGTGACCGTGAGGGTCAGGACGTTCTGCTGTTTATCGACAATATTTTCCGTTTCACTCAGGCAGGCTCTGAGGTTTCCGCACTTCTGGGTCGTATGCCCTCTGCCGTTGGCTATCAGCCCACTCTGGCTACGGAAATGGGTGCTTTGCAGGAGCGTATTACCTCCACCAAGAAGGGCTCTATCACCTCCGTTCAGGCAGTTTATGTTCCTGCGGATGACCTGACTGACCCTGCACCTGCAACTACCTTCGCCCACTTGGATGCTACCACGGTTCTGGATCGTGGCATTGCTTCTCTGGGTATTTATCCCGCAGTGGATCCTCTGGAATCCACCTCCCGTATCCTCAGCCCCGATGTGGTGGGCATTGAGCATTACGAGGTTGCCCGTGAGACCCAGCGTATTCTCCAGAGATACAAGGAACTGCAGGATATCATCGCCATCATGGGTATGGATGAACTGTCCGAAGAGGATAAGCTCACCGTCAGCCGTGCCAGAAAGATCCAGCGTTTCCTGTCCCAGCCCTTCTCTGTTGCAGAGCAGTTCACCGGCATGCAGGGCAAGTATGTCCCCGTTAAGGAAACTGTCCGTGGCTTCAAGGAAATTCTGGAAGGCAAGCATGACGATCTTCCCGAATCCGTATTCCTCTTTGTGGGTACTATCGAAGAGGCTGTGGAAAAGGCAAGAAAGGGTGCCGGGAAATGAACAGCTTCCGATTGCAGATCGTGACCCCCGAGGGTCTGAAGCTGGACTCCCGTGCGGAGGCTCTGCTTCTGCGTACCACTGAGGGCTATGTGAGTATCCGTGCCGGTCATACGGATTATCTGGCACTGCTGGATATCGGCATGGTTACCGTCACCGTAGACGGGAAGGAGCGGAAGGCCGCTTGCAGTGGTGGTTTCCTCAGTGTGGAGCGTGGCGAAGTCCGTCTGATGGCATCTGCCTTTGAATATGCGGAGGATATTGACTCTGCCCGTGCCATGGCGGCAAAGAAGCGTGCAGAGGCGCAAATCAGCGCCACAGCGGATGCCGGCCAAATCGAACTGGCAAAGGTCAAGCTCGCAAGAGCCATGAACCGCATGAAGGTCGCCGGCATCAAGGACTGAACTCCAAGGAAATACCTAAATAAACACACCCACTTCTGTCTTTGTTTGGACAGAAGTGGGTTTTATCATTTTGATAAGTTTATGGGATCCTATCGTAAGTATAGCCGTACAGACCGTCGTATAGCTGACTGCGACGGACACCTTGGGAGCTATCGTTGGCAAACACATAGTGATCCAACACGGAGATCCCAAGAAGTGCAAGCTGACTCTGCACAGTAGAGGCATTGAAATAATCAGCGTGGGAGGGATTGGCCTGACCGGAGGGGTGGTTGTGAGCCAGAACAATGGTGCTGGCCTTGTGCAACAGTGCCTCCTGTATCAGCACACGGGTGGACATGGAGACGGAATTGGTGTCTCCCTCGCAGAGCATTTTGCAGCCCAGCACCTTGCGATCCTCATCCAGACATAGCATATAGATCATTTCCTTGGTAGCTCCGCTGAACAGGGGCATGAGATAGCGGGTAATGGCATCCTCATCACGGAGATACTCGTCCGTCCGTGAGCGAATGGTCAGATATCGACGGCGGAATGCAGTCAGCAGTTGGATCAGAGCCAGAGTTTCGTCCTTGAGTTGGAAGCTCAGCTTTACATGGGAGGGATCAGCGTCGATCATGTTGGCAAGAGAGCCGTAATGGGTGATCAGATCCTTTGCCAGCGTCTCGGCATTGGGCTCTGTATATTGCAGATATAATGACAGGAGAGCCTCATCACCGAGAGTGTCCGGAATGGACTTCAGGAAGGCCTCGATGGTGTTTCTTTTTTTCATAAAGGAAAACTCCGTGGATTAGAGAGATTAGGCAACAAATTCCCGACAGGACAGGAAGGTGGAGTCTGTCAGCAGGATGCTGTCCCGTAGGGAAATGCCCAGATTCTGCAGCACACGGCTGAGATCCAGAAAAGCGGAAAGCTCCTTTGGCTCGATCTCAGGTGGGCCTTCGGGACGGTAGGTGGCAAGATACAAATGCTCGGATTGATGCCGTAAGGCTACTTCCGCAAGCTGGGAGACGGAAAGATCGCTGATCCTTTGCTCCACGGGAAGGAGCAAATGGAAGCCCGCAAAATACTGACCGCCAGACAGACACAGGGCATAGATACCGGGAGGACAATTCTCCTCAAGGAAACGGCGCATGAGGAAATTCCTTACGGAAATATTGGTGGTAAGACATTCTCCACGGTCGGAGCGGATCAGGAAATACCGTCGCATCAGCTCCGTGACCAGTCGGATCAAGCCCAGATCCCCTGCCTCAAGGAAGACATTCTTGGGGATCTCCTGCTGTGAGGCATCCAGAAGATTTGCCATATTGCCGAAGTCTGCCAGAAGCGCCTTTGCTTTTTCTTCTCCTTGGGGAGAAGAATAGCTGAGCAAAAGCTCCAACAGCTCTTCATCATTCAGTTGATCGTGCCGGGTAGCAAGAAAACGGGTAGCAGCTCTAGGATCTATCATAACCGGGTCTCCAGATATTTTTTAAGATATTGTCCCGTGAAGGACCGGGGACAGCTTGCAAGCTCCTCGGGGGTGCCGGTGGCAACGATGGTACCTCCACCGTCTCCGCCTTCGGGACCGAGATCAATGAGGTGGTCGGCGGTTTTGATCACATCCAGATTATGCTCGATGACCAGAACAGTGTTCCCTGCATCCACCAGCTTGTGCAGAACCTCCAGTAGCTTGTGGACATCATACATATGCAAACCGGTGGTGGGCTCATCCAGAACATAGAGGGTGCGACCTGTGCCGTGACGGGAAAGCTCTGTGGCGAGCTTTACTCGCTGTGCCTCACCGCCGGACAGGGTGGTGGAGCTTTGTCCCAGCTTAATATATCCCAGACCTACCTGTGACAGGGTTTGGATCTTATCTCGCAGTCGGGGCTGATTTTCAAAGAAGACCACAGCCTCGTCTACGGTCATGTCCAGTACATCGGAAATATTCTTTCCGCGGTACAGAACCTCCAGGGTCTCGCGGTTATAGCGTTTGCCACCGCAGACCTCACAAGGGACATAGACATCCGGGAGGAAATGCATTTCGATTTTAACAAGTCCGTCACCGCAACAGGCCTCACAACGGCCTCCCTTCACATTGAAGGAGAAACGACCGGGGGCATAACCCCGTTCCTTGGCGGCGGCTGTGGCGGCGAAGAGGTCACGGATATCCTGAAACAGTCCCGTATAAGTGGCGGGATTGGATCGGGGAGTGCGACCGATGGGGCTCTGGTCAATGACGATGATCTTATCCAAGGCTTCCAGTCCGCAACAGTGGCTGTGCTTGCCGGGACGGACACGGGCATGATTCAATGCGCCGGAAAGCTTTTTGGAAATGATCTCGTTGACCAGAGAGGATTTTCCCGAACCGGAAACACCTGTAACACAGGTCAAGGTTCCCAGAGGAATGTGAACATCGATGTCTTGGAGATTGTTCTCCTGACAGCCGAAGAAGGATAGCTTATTGCCGTTTCCCTGCCGTCTGCAGGTGGGGACGGGGATCTTGCGGTCACCGGACAGATACTTGCCGGTGTAGCTTTCGGGGCAGTCCATAATGTCTTGGAGACTACCGCTGGCAACGATCTCACCACCGTGGATGCCGGCGCCCGGGCCTACATCCACAATGAAGTCTGCAGTGCGTATGGTGTCCTCATCATGCTCTACCACGATCAGGGTGTTGCCCAGATCACGCAGGTGCTCCAATGTACGCAGAAGCTTGTCGTTATCTCTCTGGTGCAGACCGATGCTGGGCTCGTCCAGAATATACAGCACACCCATGAGGGAAGAACCGATCTGGGTGGCAAGGCGGATACGCTGTGCCTCACCGCCGGAGAGGGTGGAGGCGGAACGGGAGAGAGTCAGATATTGCAGGCCTACACTTTGCAGGAAGCCCAGACGGCTACGGATCTCCCGTAGGATCTGGGAAGCAATGACGGCACTTGCACCTTCTAACTCTAAATGATCCAGGAATTCCAATTCCTTTGCAACGGAAAGGTTGCAGAATTGGGTAATGGACAGACCGCCTACGGTGATCCCACGGACAAGTGCGGACAGTCGCTCTCCGTCACAATGAGGGCAGGGGGAAGCGGACATGTATTCTTCCAGTTCCTTGCGGACGGTGTCAGACTGGGTTTCGTGGAAGCGCCGTTCCACATTGGGAATAACTCCTTCAAAGGCCTGCTCCAACACGCCGTATGAAGAACCACGGTTGTAGTGAAGCTGCAATTTTTCCCCACGGGTGCCGTAAAGGATCAGATCCTTAACCTGCTCAGACAGGCTGTCATAGGGAGCATTGAGGTCAAAGTCATACTTTTGGGAAAGAGCTTCAAAGTACATACGGGAGATCCCGTCGTTCTTGATATTTCCCCAACCGCTGGCCTGAATAGCCCCGTTAAAAAGGGAAATAGAGCCATCGGGAATGATCAGGGCAGGGTCAACCTTCAGGCGGAAGCCCAGACCGGAGCATTCGGGACAAGCACCCATAGGATTGTTGAAGGAGAACAGACGGGGAGATAGTTCGGGAATGGAGATCCCGCAGTCGTCACAGGCGTAATTGCGGGAATAGAGGGTTTCTTCTTCCGTGGTGGGCTGATGGATGATCACCAGACCTTCTGCGTGATTCAGGGCGGTCTCAATGGAATCTGTCAGGCGTCGGGTAATGTCTCCACGCATGATCAGACGGTCTACCACCAGCTCGATGCGGTGTTTTTTGTTCTTTTCCAGAGAGATCTCTTCGCTGAGATCGTAGAGGATGCCGTCGATCCGCACACGGGCGAAGCCACTTCTGCGGGCATCCTCCAGCACCTTTACATGCTCGCCCTTCTTCCCTCGGATCACGGGGGCAAGGACTTGGAAGCGGGTGCCCTCCGGCAGGGTCAGAACCTTGTCCACGATCTGGTCAATGGTCTGTCTGCGGATCTCTCTGCCACATTTGGGACAGTGGGGGATACCCACTCTTGCCCACAGGAGGCGGAGATAGTCGTAGATCTCCGTTACCGTACCAACGGTGGAACGGGGATTCTTGGATGTGGTCTTCTGGTCAATGGAAATAGCGGGGGACAGACCTTCGATGCTGTCTACATCGGGCTTGTCCATCTGCCCCAGAAATTGTCTGACATAGGCAGAAAGAGATTCCACATAACGCCTGCGTCCTTCGGCATAGATGGTATCAAATGCCAAAGAGGATTTGCCGGAGCCGGACAAACCGGTAAATACACAAAGGGCGTTGCGTGGGATCTCGATATCAATATTTTTCAGATTGTTCTCTCTTGCACCTTTAACAAGAATGGTCTCGCGCATGCTTTCCTCCCTATGATGGGTACATTTTTTTTACTGTTATTATACCATGGAACCCCCGCTCAGGCAACAGGATTCTTCCGGCAAATACAACTTTTTTATATATTTTCAAATATAATTTTCCTATCGTTGAGTAAAAGGTAAGCGAGCTGTGGACAGCCGTTACTTGGAAAACTATGTGACATTGGAAAGTTTGCAATTATTTCGTCGAAAAAACTCAAAATAAATAAGTTTTCGACTTCAAGGTCGAAAACTATTGACAAACTTAAAGTTTTGGGTATAATAGAATTAAAAACAGGAGGTGTGCTATGAGTCGACTGATCAATCGTCCCGGGTATTTGGAACAGCTGCTTCGCCACAAGGATGTGGATTTGGTGAAAATCGTTACAGGGATTCGCAGATGTGGTAAGTCCTCTTTGTTAGACCTGTTTCACGAATATCTTTTGGACAGCGGAGTGACCGAGGCTCATGTGATTCACATGAATTTGGAATCTCTGCGATATCGGGAACTTGGAAATTACTTGAGCTTTTACGATTATGTTTGCGGTCTTATACCGAAACAGGGAAAGACGTATTTGATCTTCGATGAGTTGCAGGTTGTGGAGCAATGGGAGAAGGCTGTTGAATCTTTCCGCTTGGATTATGATGTAGATATTTATATTACAGGATCGAATGCCTATCTTTTATCTACGGAATTTTCCACATTGCTGTCCGGGAGATTTGTGGAGATTCGGATGTTGCCACTGTCTTTTTCGGAATTTTTGACATTCCATGAGTTTGAAGCATCCGATACAGTAGAGGAAAAATTCCGTAGATATCTACAGTTTGGTGGGATGCCTATTTTGCGGGAATATGGCTCCCATGAATCCGGATGTAATCAGGCTCTTGAGGGGATTTATTCCACCGTAGTATTACGCGATATATTACAGAGACACCCCCAGACGGATCATAATATGCTTCATAAGATTATGCTGTTTTTATGTTCCAACATCGGATGCATTACTTCTCCGAACAGCATAGGGAATGTCCTCGCCAATGAAGGTCAATTGCAAGAAAAGAAAATAAAAGCTGTAGCCGGAAAAACAGTAGAGAAATATATAGATCTTTTGAGAAGTGCCTTTATCTGCTATTCAGTTGGACGATACGATGTGAAAGGCAAACAACTTTTAAAGACTCTTGGGAAGAATTATATTATCGATATGGGTTTTCGCAATATGCTTTTAGGCTATCGTGATGCAGATCGTGGGCATATATTGGAAAATGTGGTTTATTTAGAACTGCTTCGTCGGAATTACCGTGTGTCTATCGGGAAGGTAGGGGAAACAGAAGTGGATTTTGTAGCGGAATGTCCCGGTGAAAAGCTTTATATACAGGTGACGGAAAGCATGCAAGTCCCGGAAACAAGAGAAAGGGAGCTTAGACCACTGCGCATGATCCCGGATAACTATCCCAAAATTGTGCTTTCCATGGATCGGAGCTTTATTAATTCCTATGATGGTATCCAATCCTTGAATTTGATGGATTGGCTGCTATCAAAGGGTTAAGCTCTATAAAACCAAAACAAGGGGCTGTCTCATTTAGTGAGACAGCCCCCGGAATTTATGTCCTTAACTTAGGAAGCTAAGTGTTATAGCTTTCTATCAGTCGATGAAAGCGGAGGGAGCGGGAGCGACGCCCTTCTTCAGCTCGATAGCGTTGATGATGAAGAAGGTGATAACGCCGATAGCGCAACCAAAGACAACGGGGAGGATGCCGAAGAGGAAGCTACCGCCGGACAGGATCTGCCAAACGATGAAGCCGATGGTACCGGTGATGATGGACCAGATACCGGCGTTCTTGGTAGCCTTCTTGATGACCATGCCCAGACCGTATGCGGCGAAGGGACCTGCACAACGGATGCCGAATGCGAAGGTGTTCATGGTGACGATGTCAACACCGAACATGCAGATCAGCATTGCGATGACAGCGAAGATGACGTTCAGAACACGGGTGACGAAGATGATCTTCTTCTCGCTCATGCCCTTGCCGTAGCCGTTGCCGAATACCAGGTCGTTCATGACCATGGTGGACATGCACAGCAGGTTGGAGTCAGCGGAGGACATGGTAGCGCAGATGATAGCTGCGGAAACCAGACCAACGATGAACTGGGGAGCGTGTACGGAGGTAACGGCCATCATAGCGTTGGAGCCGTTTTCTGCCAGAGCGGGCAGGGAGTCCTTCACAGCCAGAGCGGCCAGACCCAGGATGGTGGGGAACAGGGACATAGCAGCCATGAGGACGCCGGACATCAGGGAAGCACGCTGAGCGGTCTTCTCGTCCTTTGCGGTTGCGAAACGGGAGACCATTTCCGGACCGGAAAGGAAGGTACAGAAGTAGTTGAAGATGTAGCCGATGATGGTGATCCAGCCGATCTTGGTGAAGCTCATCTGTACGGGAGGCAGAGCCTCGGAGATGGCCTGCATACCGCCCACACCCTTAATGACGAAGGGAGTAGCGATTGCCAGACCAACCAGAATAATGATGAACTGTACCAAGTCAGAAATCTGGTCAGCGATCATACCACCGAAGGTGGTGTACAGAATGACGACGATACCTGCGATGAGCAGAGCCACATTCTGGGGCATGCCGGTCAGGGTGGAGATAACCACGCCGGAAGCGGCGATCTGGGAAGAAGTCAGGCAGAACAGAGACAGGATGTTCAGACCTGCGGTGAAGTTGCAGGAGAGCTTGCCGAAGCGACGGCCAACGACCTCGGGAATGGTGACGGCCATGGTCTTACGGATCTTGGGTGCGAAGTATGCCAGGGGGATCATTGCGATTGCGGCTGCCAGAACATACCAGCAGGCACTCATGCCCCATTCGCCGAAGGCCTTTTGAGCAAGGCCCGTTGTGGAGCCACCGCCGACATTGTTGGCGGAGAGGGAAAATGCGACCATGAACAGACCCATTCGGCGGCCTGCGATCATGTAGTCCTTGCTGTCGTTGATCTGTTTTTTGCCGACGATCATACCAATGATCATCATAACAGCCATGTACACAACAACAATAATGAGGGGTAATGTTTGCATGATG
>JAZMZW010000136.1:0-3227 GCA_045586205.1 Faecousia sp.
CCCCTACGGTGTGGTACGATGATCTTTGCAAAAGAAGAAATTGCTACAAGCGACGATACTGCCACGGGCGATGACACGGCATCGCCCCTACGGGATGTTGCGTAATTCGACAATTTGTTGGTTTGCAAACAGCTCGATAAACTGAAATTTGCCGATTCGGTAATTTTCAATTTCGGCAAACTTTCCACTTTCCACTGTCAACCATCAACTTGGATTTTATTGTCCATTTCCTCCCCAGACTTGGGGCTTGCTTTTTCTTTTTTACTGTGGTATAATTAGTCTATGCTAACTTGGAGGTGAGGAATATGACGGAACGCTATGGGATCACGGGGATGAGCTGTGCGGCTTGTTCGGCCAGGGTGCAACGGGTGACGGAGAAATTGCCCGGTGTTCAAAGCTCCAACGTGAACCTCCTTGCAGGGACTATGGACATCAGCTATGATCCCGCCTGTCTTTCGGGAGAGGACATTGTTGCCGCTGTAGTCCAAGCGGGCTATGGGGCGAAGCTTCTGGAGGATCGGAAAAAGCCCACTGCCGAGGACAGTGTTCTCAAGAGCATGAAACGGCGCTTGCTGATCTCCTTCCCACTTCTGGTCATATTGATGTATTTCACAATGGGGCACATGATCGGTCTGCCTCAGCCGGTTCACGGCTTGCCTTTGGCACTGATCCAGCTGGCTCTGACCTTGCCGGTGGTGCTGGTCAACGGGGCATATTACACCAAGGGCTTCCGTAGCCTCTTCCACGGCGCACCCAATATGGACACCCTCATTGCCGTAGGCTCCGGGGCGGCACTGCTGTACAGCCTGTGGGGAACGGTTGAGATCGCCATGGGCAGGGGAGATGCCCACCGCCTGTATTATGAGTCTGCCGCCATGATCCTTGCCCTTGTGACCTTGGGAAAATTCTTTGAGACCCGATCCAAGGGAAAAACGGGACAGGCCATTGCCGCCCTTATGGATCTGTCTCCTCAGACAGCCACTGTCCGCAGGGGAGATACATGGGTCACCGTCCCTACGGCGCAGGTCGTGAAGGGGGACATTCTTCTGGTAAAGCCCGGCAGTCGCATTCCCGTAGACGGAAGGGTACTGGAAGGGGAATCTCAGGTGGATGAAAGCGCCCTGACGGGGGAAAGTCTTCCTGTGGACAAAGTCCCCGGCAGTCTTCTGTCCTCTGCCACCATGAATCAGACCGGCAGTCTGATCTTCCGTGCGGACAAGGTGGGGGAGGATACCACCCTTGCCCAAATGATCCGTCTGGTAGAGGAGGCAGGTAGCTCCAAAGCTCCCATCTCCCGTCTTGCGGATCGGGTGGCGGGGATCTTCGTGCCTGTGGTTATGGGCATCAGTCTTGTGACCTTGTCGGTGTGGCTTCTGCTGGGCAGAGATCTGAGCTTTGCTCTGTCTGCCGCCATTTCCGTACTGGTGATCTCCTGTCCCTGCGCCTTGGGTCTTGCCACTCCCGTTGCCATTATGGTGGCTACGGGACAGGGGGCAAAGCACGGGGTGCTGATCCGCTCTGCGGAGGCTCTGGAAACCTTGCATCATGTGGATACGGTGGTCATGGATAAGACGGGTACTCTCACAGAGGGCAAGCTGTTTGTAACGGAGATCACGGGAAAAGATCCCCGTTTCCTTCTGGAAACTGCCGCTGCCTTGGAGCGTTTTTCCGAGCATCCCATTGCCCGTGCGGTGGTTGTGGAATGTGAAAAACGGGGCTGGGAAGCACCTGTTCCCACGGACTTCCGCACAGTACCCGGCAAGGGTGTTTCCGCCGTCCTTGGGGGACAGACCTATTACTGCGGTAACCAAAGCTATTTACAGGAGCAGGGGATCTCCATCCCGGAGGAGAAGCTTCCTCCCAAGACCCTTCTGTTCTTAGGCGCTAAGGAATATCTGGGCAGGATCGCCCTGTCCGATGTGGAAAAGAAGACTGCCGCCACTGCGGTGGAACGACTCCATGCCATGAAGCTCCGTGTAAAAATGCTCACGGGGGACAATCAAGCCGCCGCTACTGCCATTGCGGAAAAGCTCGGCATCCGTGAGGTGCGGGCGCAGGTCCTGCCGGAGCATAAGGAGGAAGAAATCGCTACCCTCCAACAGCAGGGGCATAAGGTGGCTATGGTGGGTGACGGCATCAACGATGCGCCCTCTCTGGTCCGTGCGGATGTGGGCATTGCCATTGGTGCAGGCACGGACATTGCCATTGAATCTGCGGACATCGTCCTTATGCGTAGTGACCCCGGAGATGTGGCAACGGCTGTGGAGCTGAGCAAGGCCACCATTCGGAATATTAAAATGAATTTGTTCTGGGCATTTTTCTACAATGCCCTTGGGATCCCCGTTGCCGCTCTGGGTCTGCTGAATCCCATGATCGGAGCCGCCGCTATGAGCTTCAGCTCCGTCTGCGTGGTCAGCAATGCCCTGCGCCTGAGATCCTTCCGCCCCAAAGAGATCCAAAAGAAAGGAGATGCAACTATGGAACTGAAGATTGAAGGCATGATGTGTCCCCACTGCCAGGCTCATGTGGATAAGGCTCTGAAGGCTGTCCCCGGTGTGGAAACTGTAGAAGTGGACCTCCACGGCAAGAAGGCCACCGTCACCGGCACCGCCACCTACGAGGCCTGCAAAGAAGCCGTCATCACCGCCGGCTACGAAGTCATCGAATAATCAAAACCGCACAGGATACCGGGCCCTCAGAACCCTATCCTGTGCGGTTTTTTAATGAATCATTGAGATATCGACTTCGCCGATGGGATGTTAAATTCAGCAAGCTGATTCCGATTTATCGGCCTGTTTGATGTTTTGTACAAGCTACCGTAAGAATATGTAGTAACCATCTTTGATCGGCGTAGATGGCACTTCAATGACTGCCTAGCTTGTCTTCGGAAGTATGCACCGATCGTAGGGCAAGCTGCCCTCAGCTTGCCGGTGCAGGCAAAGTCGGAGGCCAAGCGGTCTTAGGAAGACAACTTAGTAATTCAACTCCTTGGCTCACAGAACGACATGGCTACGATCCGACTTTGTTGCTTCGCCTGCTGATGGCACTTCAATGACTGCCTAGCTTGTCTTCGGAAGTATGCACCGATCGTAGGGCAAGCTGCCCTCAGCTTGCCGGTGCAGGCAGTGCGTGCTTTTGAAACGGCTTCTTGGCTTTTTGTTTCTGAATTACTTTGTTGTGTTGATATACGGTTAGCTTGTTGGCTCTGAAATGCTTTGCTTCCTGCC
>JAZMZW010000137.1:0-1693 GCA_045586205.1 Faecousia sp.
GTATAAAATCCATAGCCGGAATGATACAGTTCCGCATTTCTTACAGTCAAAATCTTCTCCGCTCCCAATGTGTCTCGATAGCTGACACGAAGGGTCAGGTCAGAGGGATCTCCCTCGTAACTACCCAGAGAGAAAATGGGCTTCACGCAGACCTTAGCATCCAGAGTCAGAGCCTTTCCCACCCAAGAAATCACAGGGTTTTCCAGATCCGATAAAGTCTCGTTGTTATTTCCAAAGGTAACCCCCTCAGCATTGCTGAGATAAGCCCTGTGAATGTCCGTCATAGTGCTGTCCACAAGAGCATCGGTACGGTAGCCCTTATAGATCTGGGCTTCCTTACCGTAGCGAAGCAGATCTGCACATAAGGTCTTCAGTTTTTCCGCTGAAGTACTCTTATTCATCTGAGAGTAGGCATAATCGGCGATCTTGTAAACATCTGCCGGAGCATAATAGGGCTGTCCGTCTGCCGTGCCGTGGAATACCGCGGTAACGCTGTCATTCATCTGCACCGCCGTCATGCCTTCTAAAACGAAATAATAATAGTTTCCTTGAAGCTTCGGGAGAAGTTTAACTTCTCGCTCCCCTTTCAGCAGATTCCCTTCATAGACAGGAATTTTACATGACAGATATACGGTTTCCATATCATAGTTTGCCAGACTTTCTGCCGTCAAGGCATAATTGATGGAAATATCACTTGCCAGATTCAAGCTATGACCGATCCGTAAAGCCGTTGTCTCAATGGGATCCGGATTCTCTTTCAGACCGCAGAGGCAGATCCCTTCCGTAAAGCTATGTGTCACCTCAGTAGAGAAGTCACAGTGATTACAGGAAACACGGTGCATAAGGTCGCTGATCTTGCTATAAACATAGCTGTGTCCCGTCGCAGGAATCACTGTTTGGGCAGTCATGGTCACTTCGCAGATAGAGCATTGGGTTCCATCGGTGAGGCCGTTTTCTTCACAAGTAGGGGCATATCCCGGAATCCTTTCGGGCACATGGGTCTTATGGTCGGAATTATAGGCAGAAATCCAACTGCGAACCTTATAATAGGCTCCCGTTTCATGGGTGTGGGTTTTGCCATAGAGTTTTCCGCCCTCTGTCAGGGTCACAAACACCCGATCGGAGTCATGGGTCAAATAGGTGTTGTTGGGGAATACATGAACCGTTGTATGAGAATCCGGGAAATTGCTGATCCCCTTAACGCCGGATCGGGAAATGGCATTGCCGTAATCATAGGACAAGACAAATTGTTTGGTGGGAATATCATACTGATAGATGGCATTGGAACTGACCCACAGCCGATCCTTGTTCCCATGTACCACAGACAGATCATGTCCGTTGACACCGGCAACGTCTGCCCGATACTTAGTCACCTCCGTGAGTGTAGGTGCGGCGGCAGAGCCTCCGATGGTGTAGGCTTTGATCTCTTCATCCCCTAATCCCCACAGAACTTTACGATCGGGATCCCACAAAACACCGTGGGCTCCGACTAAGGTTGCCTCTACATATTTCGTACTTGTACTGCCTTGGGAGGCAGTATAAACACGGATCCAATTTCCCAAACTGGCGGCTACTGCTACGTTTCCGTTGGGCAGGTATTCAATGGCATGGGGATTGGGATTCCCGGTGAGGCTCACTTGCCAAAGCTTCTTTCCCGTAGCGAAATCTACCAATCCCATAAATCCGCGAGAGG
>JAZMZW010000138.1:0-2598 GCA_045586205.1 Faecousia sp.
AAGAATAAGTATCTGTCCAAGAACAAGAAAGGTATCGTATCCGTCCTCAAAAAAGGAAGAGAGCTGTTTCCTGAGGAAGTGCCTTTACTTTCCACAGCTACAGGAATAACGGCACAGCAGCGGGTCTTGCAGGTGTCAAGAGTGGCAATGTGGCTTGGAAAGTGCGGTGTTCCCAGCTTTTCCGAGCAGCAGGACACCGAGGAACCCTACTTCATCCCTTCTGCCTGCTGGAGGAAGATTGCTCTGGGAATCCTGTCCACGACCCGGTTTGCCGGAATGCTGATGGCCTATGATAAGCGGTACGTAGTCTATGACATTGGAGATGGAACTATGGAGTGGCAGGTGCGGGCAGAAAGCTCTCTGTTTTATTACCGCTACGGGTCCTTTGAGACCAAAGCCCATGGAATGATCTTGATCTGTGAAGACAGCAGGCGCGATGAAATCGCCAAGCAGATCATCCGTCAGACCATGTGGAGCCGAAAATCTCTGCTGAAGGAACAGTATTCCGAAACGGACAAGCCTGTCCGATATTCCCGCTCACCCATCAAGCTAAGAGCCCAATATGAGCACGTGTATCTGACGACCCCTGCGCTGCTCGCCACAAGTTTGAAACGGATCTATGACGAAGAAGAAACCATCGAAACTACCATCGATGACGGTGAGCGCGCCTATAATTCCAAGGAAGGAAACTGGGTAGATTGGCCCAATCGGTACTTTCTGAACCCGGCTTTTGACATTCTTCTGCTGGTGTATTTCTTCTCTGCAGCAAAAAGTCTGCAGCATCTATTGATGGGTGAATGGGCGGATCATTTTAGCGAGCTGAAATACATCCTGTGTGTACACCAGGAGGACTTGGAGGTAGCGAAAATGTATCCGGATGTTACGGGAATGAAGGAGGTTTCGATGTATGTATATCGACCTGATGAAGACTCTGAGGAAGATTGAAAAGTTGCTGCCGAAGAACCAAGTACAGGACACGGCACAGATAGAAAAGGCCTATGAATTGACGCTACGCTTGCGCAGTCAGCTAATTGCCGTCCGGTATGACATGGAGCAGTTTGGTGCAGCTGCCATAACACCTGCAGTAGAACCTGTAGAGCAGGCATCCCAGACTGAAAAGCAAATGATTGTGCTGACCATCCCGGAACCCTTGCCAGTACGGAAGGAGTTGACCAGCAATGTGGAAGAGCACTGGATCCAGATGATCCACGAAGCCATCGCCCAGGAGAGCAAAACCGGACTGCCGTACTTTGAAAAGGCCTTCGTGTTGATCCGGGTCCAGACGCCCCGGGGCACTAATAACAAACAGGTCTGGGACACCTCCAACCGGGCAATCAATGTGGTCATTAACAATCTAAAGGGTATCTTTTTCGATGACGATGACTTCCAGCATATGGCCTGTGGAATTGTTGCCGATTGGGGTGAAATTGGGCAGACGGAGATCCGGATTTGCACTTTAGAGGAGCTGGAAAAGCACGATATTTTCCGCTAAAAATGATACCAATTATGACACCTCCCAAAGTGCCATAGAGAAAAAATCTCAAGGCTGTTGAAAACTGCCGTAATTTGCACTAGGCTCATTTATTTGACAGCCGTTGGCGCAGGCAAAAAACGCAAATAAAAAGGGGTTCTGTGAGGACAATTTGCCTTAGCAAATGTCCTCTCAGAACTTATCAAAGGGAGGGGTGTGATCGGACTTGCTGGGGGTTCCAACCACACCCCTCCCCGGCAGGCATGGGGCTCTTCAATTCTCCCAAATCAAAGGGGTTTGGTTATGCGTAATGGACAAAATCGCAATTACATCAAGGTACACAAATGAGCCACAATACCGGCAAGAACATCTGCCACCCCCAACCCAACCGTTGGCTGTCTTCCGATAAATTTAATATCAACTCCAACTTAATCGAATAACAAAGAAAGGAAAAGAAAATGCGTACGTTTATAATAGTCACTTTGATTCTGAGTTTTGTGTTGGTAGGATGTACTACCCCGGACTTGGATAGAAATACTGTGAATGCCCCTAATCTCCATTTGGGTGAGACCTTTGAAGACTGGTCCTCCCAGACTGATCCTACCGTCTCTCTGCAAGGTACCACATCGGCTCCGGTGGCATCAGATCCGACGCCGACTACACCCACTGCTCCAGATCCATCTGAAAATAGCACCGACGAAACCAATGCACCCCAGCAGGCAACCGAAAAACCAACCACACCTACAGTTCCGCTTGAGGAAACAAATCCGACCACACCTCCAGAAAATACTCCTACACAGCCATCAGAAACACAACCTCCGGAGACTACGCTTGAAGAGACTGTCCGGCCCACAACTGAGCCAGAAGTTACTGAGCCACTGATCGATAAGAATTCTTATGAATTCAAGCGGCAGGTCGCACAGTATGCTGCACAGTACATAAACCAGTACCGTGCCGCGGCAGGTGTTGGCCCTTGCGAGGTTCTTTCCGGTATGACTTTGGTTGCGGAATACCGAGCCGATCAGCTCACACGGAACTATGCGCATGATACTGCAGATAAGCGTGAGGCTCTTGCCTATTATGCGTATGGCAGATGGATCGATGCCACCATTGTAGGTTTAGATCCT
>JAZMZW010000139.1:0-2062 GCA_045586205.1 Faecousia sp.
GCGGGGCATCATGATTTCTCGCTACGCTCCATGATTTGAATTGCCAAAAAACAATGTGCCGTAAGGCACAAATCATGCCGTAAGGCAAATCATGGCATAGCCAATTCATGCCCGGCAGGGCAATTCATTATCGTGCTGAAAACACGATAAACTGAAATTGGTACATGGCGGAAGGCTGTGAGTACAAAAGCAGCTTCCGGTCTGTGAAGGGATCGGAAGCTGCTGATGTTTGATTTTGGCTAAATTTCAATTGGGCAACTGTCCACTTTCCCCTGTCCACTTGCCCTCATTGTCCATTTCTATGGTGCTGTGTGTGATCCCCATTTTCCGGAGGGCTTCGCGGGCGGAGGCTTTCAGCTCCGGGGAGGGAGAAGGACTGAGGATGTGCAGGGTGGCAGAGTTGCTTCTGCCGTCCAGACTCCATACGTGGATATGCTGTACATCTGTGACCCCCTCAAGCTGCAATAGGCAGTCCTTGATTTTTTGGGGAGACAGACCTTCGGGAGCGGTTTCCAGAAATACGGAAAGGATCTCTTTCAGATGCTCTACTCCGTGGATCAGGATGAACACAGCTACAGCAATAGACAAAATGGGATCTAACAGGGAGAAGTTTGTGAGCTTCATGATAACAGCGCCAATCAGCACCACGATCCAGCCCAGCACATCCTCCAACAGATGGAGATTCACCGCCTTTTGATTCACGGACTCGCCCTTCCGTGTGAACAGGGCGGCAGAGCCGTTGACCAGTACCCCCACAAGGGCAAAGAGGATCATGCCGTTGTAGCGGATCTGTCCCGGATCTGACAGACGCTCTATGGCATGGAGGATCACCAGCACAGATCCCACGGACAGTACTGCTGTGGTGATCAGTCCACCCAGAAGGGAAAAGCGTCCGTAGCCATAGGTGTAACGTTCGTTGGGCCCTTGCTTGCTTTTCTTTTCAAAAAACCAGGAAAGGCCGATGCTCACCGCATCCCCTAAATCATGTAGCCCGTCGGATAGGATGGCAACGCTTCCCGTGTAGATCCCTCCCAGAAATTCAAAGAGAGCAAAGGCCAAATTCAGCACAAAGGCCAGCAAAATGTTTCTTTCTTGTTTCATAGTTCCTCCTTATAGACAAAAAGTGATATTTGTGATACAATCTATTCTATACAGAACAACTTGTTCGATAACATCATAAAACAAATCCTCGGTAGAGTCAAGAAACAGCTCGGTTATACCGTTCCGTATGGAACAAATAGGGGGATTTGTACGGGAAAGGAGCAAAATATGGACAGACGGCAGAGAAAAACCAGAGAGGCTATCTTTCAAGCCTTCTCGGAGCTACTGGCAAAGAAGCACTACAACCAAATCACTGTGGGGGAGATCCTACAGCTTGCGGATGTGGGACGAGCTACCTTTTATGCCCATTTTGAAACAAAAGATTACCTGCTGAAGGAGCTGTGCGGAGAGCTGTTTTGCCATATTTTCCACGGCAGGGAGGGGGAGGGTGAGCATCGGCATATCTTCCGCTGTGAAGCTCCGGAGTCGGTCTTTTTGCACCTGATACAGCATCTGCAGAGGAACGACTACCACATTCTGACCCTCCTGAGCTGTGAGAACAACGGCCTGTTTTTGAGCTATTTCAAGGAGCATCTCAAGGCACTGGTGGAGAATCAGCTTCCCGAATTTCCGCAGACCACAGCAAGGGATCTGCCGGACAGCTTCCGTATCCATCACATTTCCGCCACCTTCGTGGAAACCATCCTCTGGTGGATCCAAAACGGCATGAAAGAAAGCCCGGAACGCCTGTCGTATTATTTTATGCAAACCCTCTGAACAATGCCAAGATGTTTCCTTCGGAAATGATGTCGATCCCCTCGTGAATGTATCGCCTTCGCGATGCATTTAAAATTAAGAACCCGTAAACCACAGCCAATTCCGGTTTATCGTGCTTTCAGCACGATAATGAATTGCCCTGCCGGGCATGAATTGGCTATGCCATGATTTGCCTTACGGCACATTGTTTTTTGGCAATTCAAATCATGGAGCGTAGCGAGAAATCATGATGCCCCGCATCAAT
>JAZMZW010000140.1:0-13899 GCA_045586205.1 Faecousia sp.
AAGAGGGAACGAGAGCGTAAGGGTATCGAAAGGAAATCGTTCAGCGCCTCTCCTCCGGTCGCTTCTTTGCTTACTTTCTTGTCGACACAAGAAAGTAAGGCCTCCGGCAGGAAGCAAAGTATTTCAGAGCCAACAAGGTAACCGTATATCAACGCAACAAAGTCATTAAGAAACAGAAAGCCAAAAGGCCGTTTCAAAAGTACGCACTGCCTGCACCGGCAAGCTGAGGGCAGCTTGCCCTACGATCGGCGCATGCTTCTGAAGACAAGCTAGGCAGTAATTGAAGTGCCATCTACGCCGATCAAAGATCGGTGCTACATATTCTTACGGTAGCTTGTACAAAACATCAAACAGGCCGATAAACTGAATTTCAGTTTATCGCTTTGATGATTTGACACTTTGTGTCATGAATTGATGCGGGGCATCATGATTTCTTGCTACGCTCCATGATTTGAATTGCCAAAAAACAATGTGCCGCAAGGCACAAATCATGCCGCAAGGCAAATCATGGCATAGCCAATTCATGCCCGGCAGGGCAATTCATTATCGTGCTGAAAGCACGATAAACTGAAATTTACATTACCGAAAGTGCCAACAGCGGGCGGCAGGTTGCCACCCTACAAATTCGTAGGGTGAAACAGGCCTATAAGCCGGACTTGTAATTTTATATCCACCACCGCAGGTGATACATTCACAAGTGAAGCGATACCATTTTCGAAGGAAACATCGCTGTCCTGTTGGGTTTGGCTGTGTTTTGGGGTGCGGTAGTGTTTTTTGACGGGGGATTTTTTTGATTTGTATGCGCGAGGAGAACAGATGTTTTGCCGTGGCGGTGTTCGGGGTATTTTGAAAATTTTTCTCAAGGATTTATGGTAAAAACTGCTTTTTACTTGCAAAAAATGCTGAAATATGCTATACTAATCCTTCAGCGTATAAATTTTATGGAGGGGAATATGCAAAGATCTTCCTTATATCGTAAATTTTTCGGAGACCGTGCTTTCTATAAAATGGCACTGTCCGTAGCCTTGCCGATCATGATCCAGAACGGCATTACCCAGTTTGTCAGTTTGCTGGACAATATTATGGTGGGCAGTGTGGATACGGTGCAGATGACCGGTGTTGCCATCAGTAACCAGATCATGTTTGTGTTCTTCCTTGCCATCTTCGGTGCGGTATCCGGCGCAGGGATCTACGGAGCCCAGTTCTACGGGCAGGGGGATATGGAGGGCGTCCGCCATGCCTTCCGTTACAAGCTTCTGATCTGCGGAGGCCTCCTTCTCCTGGGCTGTGGGATCTTCTTTGGCTTCGGAGAAGAGCTGATCCGTCTGTACCTCAAGGGTGAGGGAGAAATTGAGAATATTGAGGCAAGTATGTATTATGCCAAGAAATATCTCTACATCATTATGATCGGCCTGCCTCCCTATATTCTCTCCCAATGCTATGCAGGCACACTTCGGGAATGCGGAAAAACCGTAGTTCCTATGGTGTCGGGCATTGTGTCCGTCCTTGTGAATTTGCTGTTCAATGCAATTTTGATCTTCGGTCTTCTGGGCTTTCCTGCGCTTGGGTCTGTAGGTGCCGCCATTGCTACGGTCATTGCCCGTTTTGTGGAGGCCGGTATCATTATGTTCTACACCCACTGCCGTAAAGAAGAGCATCCCTACGCTGTGGGGGTATATCGCTCCTTCCGCATTCCCGGGAAACTCTTTGGACAGATCACTGCCAAAACTATGCCTCTGCTTCTGAACGAAACCATGTGGGCAGGGGGAGTTGCCATGCTGGCACAGAGATATTCCCTTATGCACTATGATGTTGTCCCTGCTTATAACATTGCAGACACGGTTTCCAGAGTGTTCAATGTGGCATTTCTGGCAATGGGTACCGCCATCGGCATTATCGTAGGTCAGCTTCTGGGTGCAAACCGCATGGAGGAGGCAAAGGACACGGATCGCAAGCTCATTACCTTTTCCTTCCTTATGTGTATCGGCATCGGTGGGATCATGGCGATTTTTGCCCCTCTGATCCCTCACGCTTACGACACCACGGAGGCTATTCGGGAGCTTGCCAAGGACTTCCTGCTGATCTTTGCCGTGGTCATGCCCATTAACTCTGTAGCAAATGCCTGTTATTTCACCATGCGCTCCGGGGGGAAGACCTTCGTTACCTTCCTCTTTGACAGCGTGTATGTATGGGTAGTCCTGATCCCTATGGCCTGTATTTTGCAGAGCTTTACATCCATCACCATTGTGCCTCTGTTCTTCGTCTGCCAGTTTGCGGACATCGGCAAGGCAATCGTAGGCCTGACCCTGATCCGCAAAGGGGTCTGGATCCAGAATATCGTTAAGGAGGAGAAAGAATGAAAGATCCTGAATATTTCCGCAAGCACGGGGCAGTGCGGATATTCCTTTCCTATTTCAAGCCCCACAGAAGACTCTTTGCGTTGGATATGTTCTGCGCCCTGTTGGTAGCGGTGGTAGATTTGGCATTCCCCCTGATCTCCCGCGAGGCCATGAACAATTACCTCCCCCAAGGGGCTTTTCAAGCCTTTTTCACGGTTATGGGGATCTTCGGCATTGCCTATCTCCTGCGTGCGGTGCTGTATTTTGTGATTTGCTACTGGGGACATACCTTCGGCATTCGTGTGGAGGCAGATATCCGTCAGGATCTGTTCCGACATATGCAGTCCCTAGGCTATGATTTTTATGACCGTAACCGTACCGGTCAGCTTATGAGCCGTTTGACTACGGATCTGTTTGAAGTGACGGAGCTTGCCCACCACGGCCCGGAGGATCTGATCATTTCCGTATTGACCATTTTGGGTGCTTTGATCGTCATGTTCTCTATTGAGTGGAGACTGGCACTGGTAGTCTGTGTGATCCTGCCTATCCTTCTGGTGGTGGTGATCCTCCGACGGAGAAAAATGAGCGCCGTTTCCAAGAATGTCAAGGCAAAGACTGCTGCCATCAATGCGGATATCGAGTCCTCTCTCTCCGGCATCCGTACTGCCAAGGCCTTCGCCAATGAGAAGGTGGAATTTGCCAAATTCTATGCCGCTAACGAACGCTTTAAGACCTCCAAGAGAGAGTTCCATAAGGAAATGGGCTATTTCATGGGCTCTTTGGAATTTTTCATGACTCTCCTGTCTGTAGGGGTCATTACCGTAGGTGGCGCCCTGATCATGAAGGGAGACATGGAAATGGTGGATCTGCTGACCTTCAGCCTGTATATTTCCACCTTTACCAGCCCTGTTCGTAAGCTGGTGAACTTTGCGGAAATGTTTGCCAACGGCTTTGCGGGCTTGGGTCGTTTTGTGGATCTCATGGCTATGGAGCCTGCGTTGCAGGATGCTCCTCATGCCAGGACCCTGTCTGATGTCCGCGGTGACATTGTGGTGGACAAGGTCAGCTTTGCCTATGACGAGGACAGCGAGGTGCTCAATGAGGTCTCTGTCCATGTGCAACCCGGGGAGACAGTCGCTATTGTCGGTCCCTCCGGCGGAGGAAAGAGTACCCTGTGCCGTTTGATCCCCCGTTTCTATGATGTAAGCTCCGGTTCCATTACCATTGACGGCATGGATATCCGGGAGGTGACACAGGAGTCTCTCCATCAGGCTATCGGTGTGGTACAGCAGGATGTGTTCCTCTTTGCCGATACCATCGGCAACAACATTCGCTACGGCAAGCCCGATGCTACTATGGAAGAGATCATCGAGGCCGCCAAGCGTGCGGAAATCTATGAGGACATTATGGCAATGCCGGAGGGCTTTGATACCTATGTAGGAGAGCGTGGTACCCTCCTGTCCGGTGGACAGAAGCAGAGAGTGTCCATTGCAAGAATTTTTCTGAAGAATCCCCCCATCCTCATTCTGGATGAGGCAACCTCTGCCCTGGACTCTGTGACAGAGGAGAAGATTCAAAGCGCACTGGATGCACTGGCGGTAGGGCGTACTACTTTGATCATCGCACATAGACTTTCTACTATCCGTTCCGCTTCCAGAATCATTGCCATTGCTGATGGCATGATCACAGAGGAGGGCTCCCATGAGGCGCTTTTACAGGCAAATGGCCTGTATGCGGGGCTTTGGAGAACACAAAATCTGGAAAATTGATAAATTTATCGTAGAAAATGAAAAAGTCCTTGCTTTTATTTAGAAAATATGGTATATATAGCATAATATCTTCTTTCTGCACATTTTTTGCGGAAGCAGAACATTTGAAAGGATGAGAAATCAGTGAAAAAGTTCCTGCGCCCCGAGATCATTATTTCTTATTTCCACATTCGCGGTAACATGACCGAATGTAAGGAATTTGGCTCCGGACACATCAACGACACATACAAGGTTCTGACCGACGACGGTCATGTTTACATTCTCCAGCGGATCAACAAGAATGTTTTTTCTGATCCCATTGCGGTTATGGAAAATGTCAGTGCAGTGACAGACTTTCTGCGCAAAACCCTGAAGTGTCCCCGTGAGACTCTGCATTTCCTGCGTACCGATGATAATCTCAGATATTACATCGACGAGAATGAGGATTGCTGGCGTTGCTATGAGTTCACCGACGGCATCTGCCTGGAATCTCCCGAAAGTGATGAGGATTTCTTTGAGAGCGCCATTGCCTTTGGACGTTTCCAGGAAATGCTCAGCACCTTCCCTGCAGATACCCTTCATGAGACGATCCCCCTGTTCCACAACACCCCCAACCGTTACCGTATGCTTCGGGAAGCCATTGCACAGGATCCCGTAGGTCGTGTAGCCTCTGTGCAGAAGGAGATCGATTTCCTTCTGGCGCGTGAGAAGGAAGCAGGGCTCATCTGTGATGCACTGGAGTCCGGAAAGCTCCCTCTCCGTGTGACCCACAACGATACTAAGATCAACAATGTCCTTCTGGACTCCAAGACCCGTAAGGCTCTGTGCGTTCTGGATCTGGATACGGTCATGCCCGGCTCTTCTCTGTATGACTACGGTGATTCCATCCGCTTCGGTGCTGCTACCGCTGCCGAGGATGAGAAGGATCTGGACAAGGTTACTATGGATCTGGATCTCTTCCGTGTGTACACTGCCGGTTACCTGAAGGCTTGCAGTACCCTGACCGAGGAAGAAATCGCCATGCTCCCCGTAGGTGCAAAGATGATGACTCTGGAAGTCGGTGTCCGTTTCCTGACGGACTATATCAATGGGGATAAGTATTTCAAGACCGCTTATGACAATCACAATCTGGATCGCGCCCATACCCAGATGAAGCTCGTCTGGGACATGGAGCAGAAGTGGGATGAAATGAACGCTATCGTGGCAGAAGAAGCCGCAAAGAGATAAAATACTTACACAGCAAGCAGTCTCTGCTTCCTGCAAAGCAGGGAACAGAGGCTGTTTTATATTAACAGGAAAGGAAATGATATCATGAATGAAGTGATCAAATGCCTGACCGAGCGCAGAAGCTGTCGTGCTTATGAAAAGCGACAGGTGGAGGAGGAAGCCCTCTCTCAGATCCTTCTTGCAGGCACTTACGCTCCCAGCGGAATGGCAAAACAGCCCGTAAAGATCGTGGTTCTCCAAGACCCTGCAGAGATCGATTATCTGGAAAAGCTCAATGCCTCTGTTATGGGCATGGAAGGCTCCCATCCCTTCTACGGTGCGCCTACGGTTCTGGTGGTGCTGTACGATACACGGGTCTATACAGCCTTGGAGGATGCTTCTCTGGTTATGGGCAACCTGATGAATGCGGCACACTCTCTGGGTGTGGCTTCTTGCTGGATCCACAGAGCCAAGCAGGAATTCGACTCCCCCGAGGGGAAAGCGCTCCTTGCAAAGTGGGGCATTTCCGAAGACTTTGCAGGTTGCGGACATTGCATCCTTGGCTATGCCGATGGCCCTTGCCGTCCTGCCGTTCCCAGAAAGGCAGACTTTATCCACAGACCTTGAAGAAAAGATTTTTCAAAACCGATGCATCTATGGTGGATGCATCGGTTTCTTATAGGGGGGAATTGTCCAATTTCGACGATAAATTTACATGAAACTATAATTTTTTAAAAACCCGTAGACATTTTTGGAATTCAGAGGTAAACTTTTCCATAGAGTAAATTAACAATAAGTTGGAGAGAGCGTTATGAAATTCAAAAATGCAATGATTTATACGGAGGACTTCCGTTTTGTACCCGGCGGATTTGAGGTCGTGGATGGCAGATTTGCCAATATTTGCGCCGAGGATGCACAGGATGCTGTGGATCTGCAGGGGGCTTATGTGATACCCGGTCTCATTGATGTCCATACCCACGGAAATTCCGGAGAGGACTTTTCCGACGGTAGCTATGAGGGCTTGGTGAAAATGGCCGCCCACTATGCCAAGTGCGGTGTGACCTCCTTTGCCCCCGCATCCATGACACTGCCCTATGAAACTCTGAGCAAGGCCTTTGCTACAGCTCGCGCCTTTGTGGATGCGGAGCTTCCCGGTGTAGCCGTTCTTCGTGGCATCCAGATGGAAGGGCCTTTCTTCTCTGAGGCCAAAAAGGGTGCTCAGAACGGGGACTATCTGAGAACTCCCGATTTTGAAGCCTTCCGCAAGCTTTACGAGGATTGCGGTGGTCTGGTTCGTATTGTGGACATTGCTCCGGAGCTTCCCGGTAGTGAGGAATTTATCCGTGAGGCCTCCAAGCTTTGTACAGTTTCTATTGCTCATACAGATGCAGACTACTATCAGGCGGCTATGGCCGTTAGTACAGGTGTGACCCATCTGACCCATACCTTCAATGCTATGTCTCCCATTCATCATCGCAAGCCCGGGGTCATTGCCGCCGCCGCAGAGAATGAGAAGGTCAGCGCCGAGCTGATCTGTGACGGTCTTCATGTCCATCCTGCCAGCGTCCGTCTGGTATTCCGCCTCTTTGGTGCAGAGCGGATGGTGCTGGTGTCCGACAGCCTTCGTTGCTGTGGCATGCCCAATGGAGAGTATGAGCTGGGAGGTCAGCCGGTGTTCCTGGAGGAAGGTCTTGCAAGACTTACCGACGGAACCATTGCCGGCTCTGCCATTGACCTCTTTGAGTGTATGTGCCGTGCTGTTTCCTTCGGCATTGCCAAGGAGGATGCTATCCGTGCCGCTACCTACAATCCCGCCCGTCAGATCGGCGCACTGGATCAGGTTGGCTCTATTGCTGAAGGAAAGCTTGCCGATTTTGTGATCTGTGATGCAGAGCTGAACCGTAAGGCAGTCTATCTCCGAGGAGAACTTCTTTCCGGGACAAACTAAGAAAATATAACAGCAAAGCTCCATAGGACATCCCTTTAAAGGTGTCTATGGGGCTTTTTCTATACCTCGGACAGGAAAACCTTGGCCATACTTGTTGACAAGCAAACAGAAAGAATGTTATACTGGAATACAGAAAACATTGGAAAGGGAATGTTTACGGAATATTCCCCATTGCAAAGGAGGAAAAAATATGAAGCGCATACATTCCATTTTGTGCTGTGTGCTGGTACTCAGCGTCCTACTGTCCCTGGTGGCAGGAGCTGTACCCCATACGCAGGATGCTCTGACATCGGATGTACAGGCAGAAGACACCCCTCCCGTCCGCGCTGCGACGGTATCCACAAGCTCTATCCCTTCCTATGCCGGTGGCACTTCTTCCGGTTGGATGGAGTATGACTGCGGTGAGACTGTGACCTTCCATGACACGGGAGTTAAGTCCATGATGCGTATTGTGGCAGGTACAAATGCCACCCAGTTTAACACCTATTGCACCAAGCTGAAAAGCAACGGCTATACAGAGGTCTATCGCAAGACCGTAGCCGCCCAGAGCGGTAGCAACCTTTACGGCAAGTTCCGCTCCAAGGACGGCAGTCACAGTATCTATACCTATTTCACTGCCGGCTATAGCCAGACCCGTATCATTGTGGACACTCAGAGCCATACCGTAGAGGGCTTTAAGTATGAGGGAACAGGCAATCTGCCCACAGAGGTTTATATGTACTCTCTGGCGGCGGAGGAGTCCGGATGGGGGCTGACGGACAGCCGTCGCACCCAGTTTTTGGACAATGCGGGCTCTTTCTATATTATCCGCATGCCCGATAACAGCCTGTACATTCAGGACGGTGGCTCTACCCACCAAATGAGCGAACGTGAGATGGAGAAGATCTACGCCTTCTGCCGTAAGATCACCGGCACGGAGGAAGGGGAGCGCATGATCATCAATGCCTGGTGTATCTCTCACGGTGACACGGATCACTATCGCGGATTTACCCGTTTCATTCAGGCTTATCATAAAGACTTTGATCTGAAGAACGTGATCTATAACTTCGAGATCGACAACGGCACTTCTTATCACTTCCGCCGAGTGACCAGACATTTCCCAAATGTCCGTTACTACAAACCTCACACCGGTGAAACCTTCAACATTGCAGGTGTGCAGTTCGATGTGCTGTATACCACTGAGGATCGCTATACTCCCAGTAGCAGCAACACCCTAACGCCTCATGACGGAAGCTGTATTCCTTCGGATTATCTGAACTACAACAACACCTCGCTGGTCTTCCGTCTTAGCTTCGAGGGCAAGAAGGTTCTCCTCACCGGTGACATTTTCAAAGCCGATACAGTTCTTATGAAAATGTACCCCGCCTCCGCTCTGAAGGCAGACGTATTGCAGATTCCGCACCACGGCTTTGACAATCATACTACCTTAGCAAAGACCGTAGCTCCCACTATTATTTTCCTGAATCAGGTGGAAACTGCCATCCTCAACCGTGAGCGTCTGTACAATAACAATGCAGGCTGGAAGCAGTACTGCAAGGAAATCTACTACGGCGGTTCCGAGATCGTAGGCTACTGTGCGGACAAGGGCGTATTCTATCGGGAAGCCTTCAAGGGCTATGAGAGCCTCAATTGGTCTGCCATTGTTTACCATATCGACGACCAAAACTATCAGGATACCGCTCCTGCGGTGAAAGATCCCGAGCCCTACTACCGCTATACACAGACTACGGAGCTGACCACCTCCGACCGCACCTATATCATTGTTGACGATAAGCTGAACAAGGTTCTGGCTTATGACAACGGCTCCGGCAGTGTGGCAAGCGTGATCCCCGCCCTCTATGACGGAGAACATTTCTACTTCTCCTCCTCCCGCCGTTATTTGGTCAACTGGCTGATCTCTGCCAGATCCACCGTTGCCAATGCAGATGCGGCGGTGACCGGCTCTACCACCTATCACGGTGGTGTGCCTATCCGCAAGGGTACGGGAGATTACTGGGGCTCCGGCACCAAGAATTCCGGCATCTATCTGGGCATGGCAAGCAGTTACAGCGCAGAAGGTCTCCACGGTGCATGGTCCTCCTTCAGCAATCAGCTTTATGCGGAAAGCAAGGCAACCTGGGTGGATGCCATGGATGACGGCACCTTCCTCATTTACCGCCACGGAAACGGCACTTATTACCCCCTGTACCGTGACGGCGACGTTGCCTCGGAAAAGGGCTGGGGCTGTACCAAACTCACCAAGGCTCAGGTCAATGCAAGACTGGACAACCTGAAGCTTCGTCTGTATGTGTACGAAACCACCGCTTCCGACATGTACCTGAATTGGACAGGCTATACGGATTTCTATTCGGAAACCGGTGTGCCTCTCAACGATATGGTTGGACATATTTCCAGCAATATCCGTGTGAACTATTCCTTCACCAAGTTTGACGGTGGCGGAGAGATCGAATACGATGCCAACGGCAGCAAGATGCGTGGCCGCTACTATCTGGAATTTACCAAGACCTATGACCCCAACACTGTGGGCGATTATCCCGCACAGATCAAGTATACCAATGCCGCAGGCACCACCCTGACTTTGGGTACCGTCACTGTCCATCTGTACAAGCGCAGTGCTACCGAGCCGGAACTGCAGGAACTGTACTTCGACTTCGGTGATACGGACGAGGACCGTGACCGCTACGAGCTGAACAAGCAGTATCAGGAAGTGAACTTCGACGGATCCGACCGCTGGCTGGTGACGGAGGATGATGCAGTCCTGAATACTAGCAAGAGCTTCGGCGCCACTGTGGATCAGGAGGCAGGGACTCTGACAGCTACCATTACCAACACCTCCGGCAACAATCGCGCCCTGTATATCCAGCCCTATGCCATCAATTTGTATCCCCTGAACTATTCTCCTACCTACGCACAGACCCTCAAGATCCGTGTGAAGCTGGATAACCTGAAGGCTTGCTCCGGACAAGATCCCTTCTTCCGTCTGTGGTATTACAAGGGCTCGGATAATGTGCGGAAATACGACAGAAATGTACTCTTTGGCAAGAATTATGTCTCTGACGGGGAATATATGACCATTAGCTTTGACCTGTATTCCGCAGAGGATATCGCAGGCTTTACCGGCACAGGCTCCAGTCCCGACACCACCTTTGCCAAAGCAGGGAAGATCTCCGGTTTGCGCTTCGGCTTCCACGGCTTCGTTCTGAATGATATAAGCAAGAGTGGCAGTATTACCATTGATTATATTTACATCGGACCTAAGGCCAACGCACCTACGGAGGATCTGACCGTTACCTTTACGGACTATGACGGCACAGTCCTGCAGAAGAGCAAGGTCGCTGTGGGCGCTTCCGTAAGCTTTGAAGGCCAGCTTAGCCAAAGACCCTATACAGAGGAAGCCCACTACCGCTTCTCCCACTGGGTAGATGCCCAGGGGAACTATGTGGACCTGAGATCCGTAACAAAGGATCTTGTTCTGCATCCCCAGTATGTTCTTGAGGAACATGAACTGCAGACGGTATATGTAGATGCTCTGCAACACAGATCTTCCTGCCAATGCGGTTACGGGAAAAATCTGTCCCATGTTTGGGCAGATCCTGTGGTGCTTGTCCATCCCTGTGTGACCGACGGTATCACCCGTTACACCTGTGAGGTCTGTGAGGGCACAAAGGATACGGTGACCCCCAAGGAGGGACATGTTGTCCGTAAGGAAGAAAGCTTCGCTCCCACCTGTACCCAAGAAGGCTTGGACGGAGCGGAGTATTGCACCGTATGTGAGGAACTTCTCCGTGAGGAGCAGATCCTTGCTCCGACGGGACATAGTGTAGCTGTCAAGGAGGCTGTAGCTCCCGGCTGTACTACTCCCGGCAACAGCTGTGAGGAATACTGCACCACCTGTGGAGAGATCCTGCTGGAAGCCCAAAGTCTGCCTGCTACGGGACATGAGCCACAGACTGTGGAAGGCAAAGAACCTACCTGCGTCAACTCCGGTCTGTCCGATTATGTGGTTTGTCTCCGTTGCGAGGAGGTCTTGGAAGCGCAGACCGTTCTGCCCCGTCTGGGACACAGCTATACCTACATCGATATGGGAGACGGCACTCACAAGCAACAGTGCGTCCGTGGGGACAGATCCATGATAGCAATGCATGATTTCTCCGGCGGTCCCTGCCTGTGTGGAGCTTTGGAGCTGGTCTCCGATCCTACTGTGCAGATCCGCCACAGTCTGGATCTTGCCAGCGATATTTCCGTGAATTTCATTGTGGCAAAAACGGAACTGCCCAACTACGACACCGATACCCTGTATATGATCTGCACAGTGGAAAGCAAGGATTCTCAGGCAGAGGATCAGGAATTCCGTCTCATGCCGGAAGACCATGGGAATTTCTATTATTTCACCCTGCAGGGCATGACGGCGGTACAGATGACGGAGACGATCCATGCGATCTTCTACGGACAGCGGAACGGTCAGCTTTGCCATTCCGACACGGATCGGTACAGCATTGAGGAATATGCCTATGCCCAGCTGAACCGAGAGAATACAGATCCTGCCCTGAAGAAGCTGTGCGCCAACCTTCTGCGTTACGGTGCGGCAGCACAGGAATTCAAGGATTATGCCGCTGAGGAGCTTGCGGACAGAAATATGACCGATGCCCATAGAATATATCTGACGGACTATTCCGCAATAACCTTCGGCAACACCAACACTCAGCTTTCGGATCTGCAGACCCCTTCCGTCACATGGACGGGCAAGTCCCTGGATCTGGGAAGCAAGGTTGCGGTGAAATATATTTTCAACACAGCCAACTACACAGGGAACTTGGAGGATCTGTCCCTGCATATTCGTTATCAGGATATTTGGGGTACGGAATATACACAGATCCTGACAGAGGCAGAAGCCTATAAGCCGGAGAGCAAGCTCTATGCCTTTACCTTTGACGGACTTCTGGCGGCAGAGCTGAGACAGATTCTTTCCGCACAGATCTATGAGGGAGATACTCCCGTATCCCTGACCCTGCAATACAGCCCAGATACCTACGGCAACGGAAAAACAGGAACTCTGGCAGAGCTGTGTAAGGCGCTCTTTGCCTACAGCGACAGCGCAAAAGAGTATTTTCTGGAAGCCTGAGGACATACAAGGAGAACATGATTTATGAAAAAACGGAATCGTATACTTTCCGCCTTGCTGATAGTGGCAATGCTGACGGGACTTCTCTCCACCGGTGCCTTTGCACTGGTGGTGGGGGACTCCAATTACACAAAGATCGCCACCCTGCCCAATGACTACAATGCCACACAGGGTATGTGTGCAGATGACAAGTACATCTACACCTTCCAGAGCCCTCAGGGGAATAACGGTGTGGCACATTTCATCCGCACAGACATTTCCTCCGGCACCAATGTGGTCATGAAGTACACGGATGATACTTCCATTACCAACTTTGTGGAGCTGGGACACGGCAACGATATGTGCGCTGTGGTACACGAGGGCGTGACCTACCTGTATCTGGCCACCATGTATCACAAGTCTCACAGCACCTATGCCACCCACAGTATCTGGAAGTTCAAGGTCAGCGGAAATACCTTGAAGAAGGTTGCCTACTATGACGTAGTACAGGGTACTACCGACCGAAACTTTACAGGCTTGACCCTGTACAAGCAGGATGAGGAAAAGGTCACCCTTTTGGGTTGTCTGGATCACAAGTTCTATGAAATTCAGATCCCCCACGATCAGGCCAGCGGAACCATTTCCTGCACTACCGCTTTCCAGATCGACTTCACCTCCTCTCTGTCCATTTCCGGCGCACCCAAATACAACTACACCAACAGTAGCGGTACAAAAATGTATCTGGTGCAGGGTATGCATTATTCCAACGGCAGGATCTATTACCTCATGACTGCCGGCACCTCCAACACCCCCAGAAGCAAGAACTACATTCTGGTCTACGACATCAGCGACTATCCCGAGAACACCGCCAAGCGTAGCCCTCTGGCAGGGGAGAGTATTTACATGACCTCCTCTACCTACAATTACTTCATGGAGCTGGAAAGCGTCACCATTCGCAATGGCATTATGTACTTTGCAACCAACGCAGGCAGAAGCGGTTACTATGAAGCCTACGACTTTGTGGGCAAGCTGAAGACTACCTTTGCAACCACCCCCGAATATACCGTCAATTTCTGTAACGAAGACGGCTCTGCTCTGCAAAGTGTCAAGGTCAAGGAGGGCAGTGCTGCCAAGTATACGGGCAATACCCCCACTAAGGCCTATGATACAGAAAATCACTACGCTTTCTCTACCTGGCTGTCCTCCGTGGGAGGCAGTGAGGCGGATCTGAGCAAGGTCATGGGAGACATGACGGTCTATGCGGGCTTTACAGCCATTCCCCACAGCTACAGCTCTCAGCTGATCGCCACTCCCACCTGTACCGCCGAGGGAACGCAGGTCTTTACCTGCTCCTGTGGCTACAGCTATACAGAGGCTGTGGCAAAGACCGAGCATGTGACAGAACTGGTAAATGTACAGGCTACAAGCTGTAGTGTACCGGGCTATAGCGGTGATCTGGTCTGTACCGTCTGCAACACCGTGGTGGAAAAGGGCACACAGATCCCCACCCTGATCCATATTCCCGTAACAGATGCGGGCTATGCCCCCACCTGCACC
>JAZMZW010000141.1:0-1983 GCA_045586205.1 Faecousia sp.
GGCAGATGTAAAGGAACGACTACGGTGACTCTGCCCAAGCTGAATACCACGGATTATACCAAGACCACCAAGGCCGCAACCTGTACCGCCGCAGGCAAGGATACCTACACTTGGAATACCACTACCTACGGCACATTCAGCTACGGCGTATCCATTGCGGCTCTGGGACACAATTACTCCTACACCGCAACCACTAAGCCCACCACTTCCGCAGCGGGTGTCCTCACAGGTACATGCTCCCGTTGCTCCGGTACGACCACTGTTTCTCTGCCTAAACTGAATACCACAGACTATACCAAGACTGTGACCAAGGCCGCCACCTGTACCGCAACCGGCACCGATACCTACAAGTGGAAGACCACGACCTACGGCACATTCAGCTTCACTTCTACTACCGCAAAGCTGGGGCATAAGTACGACAGCGGAACAGTTACTACCAAGCCTACCTTCACAAGCAAGGGTGTGCTGACCTATACCTGTCAGAATGACAGCGCCCACACCAAGACGGAGGAACTGGATGTTCTGAGTAAGTCCCTGTTCTTTGACTTCGACAACGGAACAGTGGCACAGGAGCGTTATGACAATTATGTCTATAACTTCAAGAACTTCGACCAGGTAGGCGCATGGAGAGGAAGGACTCAGGGACTGAAGGACGGTTCTCAGTCCATGGACACTGCCACAAGCTCTCTGACAGTTAAGCCCGGCACCACCGGATTTACCTCCATCTATGCCGACTCTGTGAATTTTGATCTGAACTATGATCCCGACTATGCCGATTACTTCCAGATGCGCTTCAAGGTCACGGGACTGACCGGCACGAACGCAAAGGCTACAGTTCACTTCTATTATTCCACGGATAACTCCTATACCTCTGCTACTGCAGTGCCCTTCGATGTGAGTTATCTTTCTTCCGGGGAATACATTGTTGTCACAGGTAAGATCCAGGATGCCATCAGAGCCCATGAGGAAATCAACCGTGTGATCATCCATGTTTCCGGCTTCACTGCTGCAACGGATACCAATGCAGTGCTGACCTTTGACTATGCCTTCGTTGGCCCTTATGAGGAGCTTCCCAACAAGGAAAGCCTGTATTTCGATTTCACAAATACAGCCGCCGATCAGCTCCGTTACAACAGCCGTGCATACGGTTATATCCAGTATGATAATGCATCTGAACTGAACTGGTACTACAAGACTGACCGTGTCAGCAGTGTTGCCATTGATAATACCGCAGGCACGATCACAGTGAAGTCCAATCCCACTTTAGCTGATACCGCATGGCCGGATGTGTACATTGATCCCAACATTGGTTCTACCGGCATTAAGTATCCTCTGGCTTATCATCCCATGGATGCGGAGTACTATCAGATCCGCTTTAAGATGAAGAACTTTAAGGTCGGATCTCAGGTGGTTACAGCTGACGATGGCACGAAATCCACCAAAACTGTCAATCCTTATTTGAAGCTGTCTGTGTTTGCCGATGGGGCAACTTCGTCCACAGCCGTAAACGCTGACTTCTACGCACATGCAAGCTATATTAACTCCGATACTTGGTTTGTAGCTACGGTACCCCTGAAGGCTGCGTTCAATAACTTCAAGGAAATTGACCGTCTTCGCATCTACTTTGGCGGTATCGAGAGTATTTCCGATACTCAGATCGGCGAACTGACCATTGACTACATTTTCATTGGTAAATTAGAGGATCTACCTACTCCCGCATATACCGTAACCTTTAAGGATGCGGCAGGGAAGACCCTTGCCACGCAGTTGGTCAACAAAGGCGAGTCTGCAAGCTACACAGGCAAAACTCCCACCAAGGCAAGTGATGCAACCAATCACTACACCTTCAAGGGATGGGATAAGGCTCTGACCAATATCACCGCCGATACCACCATTACCGCAACCTATACCGCTACTGCCCACAGCTACACCTATGCAAAACTGGATACCACCAACCATACAGCAAGCTGTTCCTGTGGCTAT
>JAZMZW010000142.1:0-11102 GCA_045586205.1 Faecousia sp.
GAGGGGTAAGGCTCGACGTAGACTATGTCGTTGATAGGTCAGGGGTGTAAGTGCAGTAATGCATTAAGCTGACTGATACTAATAAGCCGAAAGCTTGACCTACATGAAGGAAGCAGGCTCGGTTGCACGAATAATCGAATCTTAGAAATCAAGATATGTTCAGTTTTCAGGGTATAAGCTCTGAACCTTGAGAAGAAAATGCACCTTTAGCTCAGTTGGTAGAGCAACTGACTCTTAATCAGTGGGTCCCCGGTTCGAGTCCGTGAAGGTGCACCATGGCCCGTTGGTCAAGTGGTCAAGACAGCGGCCTCTCACGCCGCAAACGGGAGTTCGACTCTCCCACGGGTCACCATTTCTTCTTCTACTTTTAAATTTTATAATGTATTCGGTTTAAAACCGATTGCATAGTTGGCGTTGATTGCGTCGAGGGTCCACCTGTTCCCATCCCGAACACAGAAGTTAAGCTCGTTTGCGCCGACGATAGTTGCCGGGTGACTGGCCGTGAAAATAGGTAACGCCAACATAAGCCTACTCGAAAGAGTAGGCTTTTTTCTATTACATTGAGGTTGGTTTATAGTTTTTATCCTATCGTGTTTGCCTAAAATATGCCCCCGGCATGTTTCTTAACGGCAAAACGATAGTCGCGTTCTAGCCGTGAAAATAGGTAACGCCAACATTAAAGAAAAAGACTCTGATTTTTCAGGGTCTTTTTTTATCATTTTCACGAATTTTTTTACCTCTTTCTATTCTGATATTTTTCTCATCTTGATTTTCTAACTCTTTATCTGGTATATTTAACGTAAGGAAAGTAATTCACCTAAATAATTTTTCCGATTTTTCCTACAGGCTGAATATTTTACGAAAGGGGGGACGAGTTATGAAGGTGTTTCGCTGTCCGCACTGTGAGTCTGTGCCTAATGTGATTTACTTGATCCGTCATAGATCTTGTGATTACTGCGACACGGATTTGACCTTAGAGATTCAGGAAATTTACAATCAGCTCTACCGGCCTCCGTCGGTTGAAGCCACTACCCTTCTCAGGATCGCAGAGTCCCATCTCCATGCAGAATCTTGGGAAGCCGCCATTTCCTATGCCAAGGCCGTATTGGCATTGGTTCCCGATTTCCCCATTGCTTACCTGTACATCTTCATGGCACGGCACCGAGCGATCTCTTTGTCCCAGCTTTCCTGTCGCACTATTCTGCATCCCGATCCCTACTATGACTTGTTCCGCAGGAGCGCACATCCCTTGCTCCGTGCTGAGGTTGACTGTTTCGTTTACAGTCATGACAGGTGTGACGATGTCCACTGCCCCGACCCCGAATACGAGGATTGGGACTGCGAGGATGTGTACTTCAACCGTGAGCCCGGTATGATCTTCATTCATCTTCTCCGTGTTGCCTTGGCAAGCGGCTTGGTTGCCGGGGGAATCTTGATTCTTTCCCATTTTATTTGAGTCTCGTTTTTCTCTATATAATTTCGATCCATTTAGATTTTTTTCTGTTTTCTTTCATCTATTATTTGATTTTATTTTACTATAGAAAGGTGGTTTTACTGTGCCCATCAATGTATTTCTTTGTTTTTATTCTAATGACTTGTTTTATTGTCACGTATATGTATGGCAGGGTAGAACCTCGTCTTACGATGCCTGCTGACTTCTCCTGAAGTCCATCATATATTGCGTGTCTTTCGCATTAACAAATGATTCAGTCCCTTTATGGCTATGTCATTCGTATTAACTTAGAAATTTCTGCGGAAACTGAAACATTTCCGCTTCAATCATATAGACCTCGTTCCACTTTCCATGGCAAGGTTCTCCATGGAGGGTGGTTTTTATTTGCAGTTTTTGACACCGCTTTTGATATCATTTACTTAATGGAAATTTTGTAGAGAAAGGGCAAAGGAGCCTTGCGCAGGTTCCTTTGCCACTTTTGATTTATAGGATATCTTTTTTTCTGTAATACAGGATGCTTGCGACTACGGTTATTAAGCTCAGGGACAGAGTGGTGAGGAGGTATTTCCCTTCAAGGGCGTGATTCTCTATTATGTAGGCACTGTCGGTGAAGCTGTAGGGGGTGAGGTATTTCAGGATTTTTAATTCTTCTGTTAGGTTTGAAAGAATGTTGCAGAAGTACATTCCAAGGCTCAGGCTGATCCCCAAGCCCAGACCACCGTCCTTGACACAGGCGGAGAGGGCGAAGGACAGGCAAGCGATCACAAGACCCATGAGGAAATAGGAGAGAAAAATACACAGGAAAGCCTTGGCTTCCAAGCTTTCTCCAATGAGGAGCATAGCTCCCAGACAGACCAGTGCAACCGCAGTATTGAGGATCAGAAGCTTCGTTACAATGTTCAGAAGCTTTTCTAAAAGCACACGGATGCGGGAAACAGGATGGCTCAGGAGGAAGTCTGCGGTACCTTGCCGTTCTTCCTTGGACAGGGCGTTGATCCCCAACAGAGCGGCAAAGAGTCCCCCACCAAGACCAAGCACATTTCCGCACTCGATGCCGAAATAGCCGGAGAACTCTCCAAAATTGATCTGATCCATGCCAAAGGCTGCGGAGAAACTACCCATGTCTGCAAACATTTGGCTGATTTGATCCATTTGTCCCGCCATTTCCGGATAGATGAGGATGGTGATCCCCAGCATGAAGGAGATGGTCGCACTCCACAGTAGCAGGGCGGTTCTTCCTTGTCGCATTTCGTGAGAAAATATGGTCATTGCTCCGCCACCTCCTTTTCGTAATAGTGCAGGAAGATCTCTTCCGGATCGGGATCGGTGATGGTAAGATCAAGAAGGGGTGTTTCTGCCAGACTTTTCAGTAAGCATGGGAGTTCTCCCTGATACAGGAAGTGCAGAGCTTCCCCCTCCTGTGTCACATTGCGAATCTGGGGCAGGTCAGGGGCCTTCTCCACACCCTTGAGGCTGACCCGCTTGACACCTGTCTTTGCCAGTTTATCCATGGAATCACAGACCAGCAGGTGCCCCTGACGGATCACGGCGGCGTGTTTGCAGTATTTCGCCACCTCGCTGAGAATGTGGGAGGAAAGGAAGACGGTGGCGCCTTCTTTGTTTCGCTCCCCGAGAATGTTGTAAAATTCCTTCTGGATCAGGGGATCCAAGCCGCTTGTGGGCTCATCCAGAATATAGAGCTTGGGCTTGTGCTGTAAGGCGCAGACAATGCCGACCTTCTTGCGGTTGCCTAAGGACAGCTCACGGATCTTC
Organism: Faecousia sp.; assembly: GCA_045586205.1. Taxonomy (GTDB): domain Bacteria; phylum Bacillota; class Clostridia; order Oscillospirales; family Oscillospiraceae; genus JAZOXB01. Next base: position 3,227 of record JAZMZW010000142.1, read on the forward strand.
CGGCGGGGATCCAGTTCCAAGCGTTCACACAGGATCCTGGCTTCTTCACAGCAGTCTGTTTTCCGCAATCTTGCGGAGAGCTGCAGGAGCTCCTCTACTCGCAGATTGTCATATAACTGGGTCTCGGAGGGCAGGTAACCGATCGTAGACAGGACTTCGTTTCTGTGCTCCCCAATGAATTTTCCGAAAATTTCCGCAGTACCTTTCGTGGGGGAGATCAGCCCCAAAAGGGTACGGATGGTGGTACTTTTTCCCGCGCCGTTAGGGCCGATGAAGCCGAAGAAATCTCCTTCTTCTACTATTAGATCTACATTCTCAATACCCAAATGGGAGCCGTAATATTTGGTCAGGTTCTTTGTTTGGATGGCATTCATTGTATAGCCTCCTTGAGGGTTTCGTACAGTTTATAGGTTGCTTCCGCTGTTTCGGCACAGAGGGCAAGGACACGTCCCTGGGACTCGATGATCACAGCGGAAGGGGTTTTGGCATAGGCGTAAAGGGTGTAGTGACCTACTTCATCATTTTCAAAGGTGCCCATATGCAGTTTGACAGAGCCGTAACCGCTGAAACGGCTACCGTGATCCCAGTTTTCCGCATAGGAGAGGGAGTCGATTTCCTCGTAATTCACGGTCAGATCCTTCCAATAGCTTGCGTGGATCTGCATGGCATTTTCTCTACACTCTATGGAGATCTCCCCTGTAAACATGAGGATACCGCACACAATGGCGCTGACCAAAAAGATGACTACAGCCTTCCACAGCTTCTTGTCAGCGGGCTTGGAGGAAATGGGAGGAAGACCTTCTGCCACCTGTTTGCGGTAGTAAAGATAGGGATACAGGGAGGAACCGACGCAGAGGATCAGCAGGAGGATGCCGCCTGTAATGAGCATGGCTGTCATAGGCAGGAAGGCGCACAGGATCATGGCAAAGCCGAGGATCACAGACAGTTTTCCGCAGAAACGGTGAGAGGCACGCCAGTTTTCATCGTCATACATGGTCCAGGGGGTGCGGATGCCCATATAGGAGTTGTGCTTGAGCTTGGGCATATAGTTGCCGATGACGAGGAAAAGGATGCCCATACTAAGGGGGATCAGACGGAAGGGCTCCGGGAAGCTGTCAAGCATACTGCAATACATGACACCGGTACTCAGTACGGTGATATAGGGGATGATCCAGAATATGATCCGCAGAATCTTGGGATTCTGTTCCCGGAACTTGGAATCGCGGAAGGAGATCCACAGACACAGATAGTGCATGGCAAGGAGGATCAGGGGGAAGAGAATGGTGATCTGCCATGCGGGACTGCTTGTGCCATCATTGCCCCAGTAGTTTGTCAGTGCTTCCGGCAGTCGATCCCACAGGAGGGCACCCAAAAGTGCGGGGAGAAGGATCACCAAAGTTGACAGGATCAATTTCGTACGATGTTGTTTTAGCATATTACTTGTCTCCTTTCAGCTCTGTGAGCCAAAGCATGGTTTCCTCTAAGACGGAGGTGTTGATCTCATAATAAATAAATTTGCCTTCCCGATCATCTCGTATGAGATCTGCATCCTTTAAGACAGACAGATGTCGGGAAATAGAAGCCCCCGTAACGGGGAAGTGGTCTGCGATCTCTCCGGCGGACAGACGACCTTTTTTTAACAGATTCAGGATCTCCCGTCGGATAGGGTCGGCAAGGGCGCGGAGGGTCTGTTGCAGTCCCATAGATTTCACTCCTTCAATTAACATTTAACCTAATTGTTAAATATACTATAGCACAGTTACAGCCTTTTGTCAAGGGCGAGTAAAGTCCATAAAACGATAAATTTCTTCCATAGGTGTAAAATTCCACGAATATAGGGTACTTGACAAACGGGGGGATCCTGCATACAATATAAAAGAGAAATTATAATTAGCGGTCGTATGTCAAAGGAGAGAACCCTATGGTAACTGAACGGATCACAGCATTACAGAATCCCCTGATCCGTCACATACGCAAGCTCCAAAGCTCCCGTAGCTATCGCTACGAATGCGGAGAGTTTGTATGCGATGGTTGGAAACTGCTGGAGGAAGCCCGAAAGTGGTATCCCAACATTCTGACAGTTGTATATACACAAGGTATGGATTGCCCGGAACTTCCTTCTTCCGTACGTGTGGTGGAGGTTCCCGAATCTCTGATGCAGAGCCTGTCTTCCATGAAAAGTCCCCAGGGAGTGGTATTTACCTGCGCCCTGCCTCCCCAAAAGGAGGTTCGTCCCGTTGCAGGGGGCTTGCTTCTGGACTGCATACAAGATCCCGGTAATTTGGGTACTATCCTCCGCACAGCGGATGCCTTCCAAATTCCCGTGTATCTCACTAACGGTTGTGCCGATCCTTATTCGGAAAAAACCCTCCGCGCCTCTATGGGTGCGGTACTCCGCTCGCCTCCCATGCAGATCCTTATGGAGGACTGCCTGAGGCTTTGCCGGGAAGCTAAGATCCCCCTTGCGGCCACGGCACTGACAGACAAGGCTGTGGATTTGCGCACTTTGGATCTGCGCCAATACCTTACGGTCATCGGCAGTGAGGGACAGGGAATCTGCAAGGAATTGCTCCACCGTTCTCAACAGCAGGTGATCATCCCTATGGATGCACGCTGTGAATCTCTCAACGCCGCTGTGGCGGCAACCATTGTTATGTGGCAGATGAAAGTAAACTAAAGAGAAAGAGTTGATACCATGCTCAAACACTGGTTATGGCTGACCCGTTGCAAGGGGATCGGCTGTATTACAGCGAAAAAGCTGATTAAAAAATTCGGCTCTGCGGAGGTGCTGTATGCACTGACTTGGGAACACTGCCAACAGGCAGGCCTGAGTCCGGCCCTTTCCAAATCCCTCATGAACAAGGACATGGGAGATATAGAAGAAGTGATCGCCCGTTGCGATGCACAGAAGATCCGCATTCTCACCTATGGTGACAGCCTCTATCCGGAGCGTCTGCGACAGATCCCCGATCCTCCCATGGTGCTGTACTATAAGGGTGTCCTTCCCGATATAGATCGGGAGGTTGCCGTGGCTGTAGTTGGTACAAGAAACTGCAGTAATTACGGCATGATCCAGACCAAACAGATGGCATCCTTGATTTCCCTCAGCGGTGGCATCGTGGTTTCCGGCGGTGCAAGAGGCATCGATACCGTGGCTTTGACCAGCGCACTTGGCTCGGTCATGCCAGTGGTCTGTGTCCTTGCAGGAGGCTTGGACTCCTACTATCCGGAAGAAAACACAAGACTGTTCCGTAACATCATCAATCACGGCTGTCTCATCAGCGAGTATCCTCCGGGGGTCAAGCCCCGTTCTACCCATTTTGTGGCACGTAATCGTTTGATCAGCGGTCTGTCATTGGCTGTTCTTGTGGTGGAAGCTCCCCGACACAGCGGTTCTTTGATCACTGCCCGTCTGGCACTGGGGCAGAACAGAGATGTTTACACCATTCACAGAGTGGACAGGAGCGAACGCTCCATGGGCAACGAGGATCTCATTGCCTCCGGCTGTGAGGCGGTGAAGGACGGCTGGCAGATCCTTCAGCATTATACTCACCTGTACCCCAATCACATTATGGATGGCAGAACGGAAGCCGCCGCCCAGAGATTGCAGGAGATCCGCTTCAAGGGGAAGTATCGGGTCTATTCTCCCGTTATCATGGAACAGCGTGGCTATTACAATCCGGAAGCGGAACTTCATGATACGGAGGACGGGAGGTACTACGGTGCAGTCAGAGAAATGCAATTGACCGATGACGAAGAGCGGATCATGTCCCTCTTCGGCAACGAACCGCTGGAAATGGACACCATCATTGCCCGTTGCGGTATGAGTCCCTCGGACACAGGCATGATCCTGACCATGCTTCAGCTGAAAAAGCGGATTATCAAGAATTTTGGTAATTCCTATCAAAGACTATGATTTGGAGGTTCCTTCATGGCAAAAGGAACAAGTTTAGTAATTGTTGAGTCGCCTTCCAAGGCGAAAACCATTGGAAAATATCTGGGCTCCGACTACCGTGTGGAAGCCTGCATGGGTCACCTCCGCGACCTGCCCAAGAGTACTATGGGTGTGGATATCGAAGCGGATTTTACCCCTCAATATATCCCCCTGAAGGGAAAGGAATCCCTGATCCACCAGCTTAAGACTGCCGCAGATAAGGCGGACTGTGTCTATCTGGCAACGGACCCTGACCGTGAGGGTGAGGCCATCTCCTGGCATCTGAAGGAACTCTTCGGACTGTCCGATGAGAAGGCGAAACGAGTAACCTTTAATGAAATTACCAAGAAGGTCGTTCTTGCCAGCATCCAAGAGCCCCGTGACATCAATTATGATTTGGTTGATGCACAGCAGGCACGAAGGATCCTTGACCGTATCGTAGGCTATCAGCTTAGTCCTCTGCTGTGGAAAAAGATTCGTCGCGGTCTGTCCGCAGGCAGAGTCCAGTCCGTAGCCACCCGTCTGGTGGTGGAACGGGAGCGAGAGATCGAGGCCTTTATTCCCAAGGAATACTGGACCTTGGATGCCCATTTGCGCTGTCAGGACAAGGATGGGGGCTATGTGGCCCGTTACTACGGTGACAGCAAGAAGCGTGAGCTTCACAGTGAGGAAGATGTCAACAAGATCCTTGCAGACATTGCAGGGAAGGAATTCACCATTGCCTCCATCAAGCGCTCCGAGAAGAAGCGCAGTCCCACACCTCCCTTCATTACCTCTACCCTCCAGCAGGAGGCTTCCCGTAAGCTGAATATGACCCCCCGCCGTACCATGGCCATTGCCCAGCAGCTGTACGAGGGCATTGATATCACCGGTGAAGGCACTGTGGGTCTTATTACCTATATGAGAACCGACTCTCTCCGTCTGTCGTAGGAAGCTCTCTACAGCGCAAAGGACTATATTCTGGAACGCTACGGCCAGAACTACTACCACGGCTCTCCCCGTCGCTTCCGCAAGAAGGAAGGGGCGCAGGATGCTCACGAAGCTATCCGTCCCAGCAATGTCCGCTTAGATCCGGAACGGATCAAGAACGATCTGACCCGTGAGCAATACCGCTTGTACAAGCTGATCTGGAGCCGTTTTGTGGCTTGTCAGATGGCTGATGCTGTTTATGACGCAGTGCAGATCGATACTGTCTGTGCAGGTCACGTGTTCCGTGCAGGGGAGCAGATCATGAAGTTTGCCGGCTTTACCGCTGTTTATGAAGAAGGTCGTGACGATGATGAGGAAGAACGCAGTGGCAACCTGCCTCAGTTGGATGGCACAGAGCGACTGATTGCCCATAAGATCGGAAAGGAACAGCATTTTACCACACCTCCCGCAAGATACACCGAGGCCACCTTGGTCAAGGCTATGGAGGAACGGGGTGTAGGCCGTCCTTCTACCTATGCTTCCATCATTGCCACTATTCAGGATCGTGATTATGTGATCAAGAAGGACAAGCGTCTGTCTCCCACTCCCTTGGGTGTGGTAGTCACCGATCTGATGATCGAGCGGTTCAATGATGTGATCGATGTGGAATTTACCGCCCACATGGAGCGCAAGCTGGACGAGGTGGAGGCTGGCAATATCCGCTGGAAGCAGATCCTCCGTGATTTCTATCAGGGCTTCCACACAGAGATGATCGAAGCCGAACAGGCTCTGGAAGGGAAGCGCATCAAAGTTCCCGATGAGGTCTCCGATGAGATCTGCGAGCTGTGCGGTAAAAATATGGTGGTCAAGATCGGCCGTTTCGGACCTTTCCTGGCTTGCCCCGGTTTCCCTGCTTGCTCCAACACCAAGCCTATTGTTGAGCGTATGCCCGGTCGTTGCCCCAAGTGCGGCGGCACCATTCTCAAGAGAAAGAGCAAAAAGGGCTATGTATTCTATGCCTGTGAACGGGGTGTGGATTGTGGCTTTATGACATGGGATGTGCCTACGGAGCATGATTGCGGCTTCTGCGGACAGACCATGTTCAAGCGGTCCGGAAAGGGTGCAATGAAGCCCTTCTGCATCAATGAGCAGTGCAGTAATTTCCTGCCTGAGGACGAGCGTGGCTATAAGCGCCGTATGCCCAAGGCTACCACAGAAACCGTCGATTCCGCACAGGAAATCACCGAGCCGGAGAAGAAGACCCGTAAGACTGCAAGCAAAACCACCAAGACCGGAAGTAAAACAACAAAGACAGCCACCAAGGCTGCTACAAAAAAAGGAACGAAGAAAAAATGATTGAAGTGAAAGTTATTGGCGCAGGTCTGGCAGGCTGTGAAGCCGCCTGGCAGTTGGCAGAGCGTGGCTTTGCGGTCAAGCTCTACGAAATGAAGCCTCATAAAAAATCTCCTGCCCATCACTGTGATGATTTTGCAGAGCTGGTATGCTCCAACTCCCTCCGCGGTGACCGTCTGGAGAATGCCGTAGGTCTGCTGAAGGAGGAGCTCCGTCGCAGTGGCAGTTTGATCCTTGCCTGTGCCGATGCCACCCGTGTGGAAGCAGGTGGCTGTCTGGCAGTGGATCGCTACGGCTTTTCCGCTATGGTTACGGAGAAGATCCGTTCCCACAGCAACATTACCGTAGTGGATGAGGAAGTGACACAGGTTCCCGAAGGCCCTGTGATCATTGCTACAGGCCCTTTGACCTCCGATGCCATGAGTGAGGCCATCGGTGCATATTTTGGGGATTCCGAGTATTTGCACTTCTTCGATGCCGCTGCTCCCTTGGTGACCTTGGACTCCATTGATATGGAGCATGCATGGTTTGCTTCCCGTTATGACCGTGGCTCTGCGGACTATATCAACTGCGCTATGTCTCGCTTGGAGTATAACGAATTTGTACGGGAGCTGGCCAATGCGGAAGAAGCAGAGGTTCACGGTTTCGAGGATAATAACATTTTTGAAGGCTGTATTCCTGTTGAGGTCATGGCAAGACGAGGGGTAGACACCCTCCGCTACGGTCCTCTGAAGCCTGTAGGACTACGAGATCCCCGTACAGGTATGGAACCCTATGCTGTAGTACAGCTCCGTCGGGACAATGCCGCCGGCGATATCTACAATATTGTTGGCTTCCAGACCCATTTACGCTTCCCTGAACAGCGGCGCGTGTTCTCCATGATCCCCGCCCTGCATAAGGCGGAGTATGTTCGCTACGGTGTCATGCACCGCAATACCTTCCTGAATTCTCCCAAGCTTTTGGATCAGACTTATGCCGACAGACGCAACCCTCTGGTTGCCTTCGCAGGTCAGATGACAGGCGTGGAGGGCTACGTGGAATCCTGTGCCTCCGGCTTTGTGGCGGCTGTTTCCATGGCGGCTCGCCTGAAGGGAGAGCCTATTCCCGATTACGGCCGTCAGACTGCAATGGGCGCACTGGGCTATTACATCAGCAATGAAAATGCAGTGAACTTCCAGCCCATGAATGTGAATTTCGGCATCATTGATCAGCTGAACTATAAGTTTAAAGGCAGAAAGCATGACCGCTATCTGGAAGTGAGCCGCAGGGCTCTCGAGACCATCGATGAAATCGTGGCCCGTCTGTAAGAGGGGCGAAAGGAGCAGATTATGAGAATTATCGTAGACGCAATGGGTGGCGACAACGCCCCCAAGGCTCCCGTACTGGGTGCCATTGCGGCCGCAAAGGCCTATGATGTTGAGATCGTGCTGGTGGGTCAGAGCGACAAGATTCTGGAATGCCTGAAGGAAGAGGGCATCGATACCCTGCCTCAGGGGGTGGAGATCGCCTTTGCCTCTCAGGTGGTCACCATGTGTGACAATCCCACCGCAGTGCTCCGCACCAATAAGGATTCTTCCATGGTGGTAGGCGCCCAGCTTCTTGCCAAGGGTCAGGGCGATGCCTTCGTTTCCGCAGGCAACACCGGCGCTCTTCTGACGGTGGCTAAGTCGGAGGCCAAGC
>JAZMZW010000143.1:0-23940 GCA_045586205.1 Faecousia sp.
ATCAGTTCTTTGGGCGAAGCATATTCCAAGGAAAAGCTGGAAGAACGGTTCTACGAGAATCTGGAAGATTATGACCGTCCGCTTTTCAAGCCTCCTCAGAAGAAGCGGACACCCTTATTGACCATGACAGCGAGCATTGAAATGCCTCTTGCCGATTTCACCTTACAGATGGTGTATGAGGTTTATATCGCCTTGATTCGGTATTGCAGGGAATTGCAAAGTCAAGAAATAGATGCTCGTCCTCTTTCTCCATCTATGAGAGAGGAGATGGAGAAATTAGATCGGTACATCGAGGACTATGAACTTCTCTCCTTTCACAAGATCGAAACAGCCGAACAGCTTTTGGCCTTTCAAGAAAATGTGCATTTCAAAATGGAGGAGTTAGAGCAGGAACGCTACAAGCTCCGCTTAAAGATCCGCAGAGCCAAGACACCGGAGCTTGCAGAGGATCTGAAGAAGCAGGCCAAGGAGATCACCAAACAAATTACACCTCTGCGAAAGCAGTTCAAGAGTACTCTGCGGATTGCAGAACGCTCACCTAAAATCAGAGAATTATTACAGCAGGAGGAAGTACAGGAGCGAAAGGCTCTGAACCTTCCTCAGAGAAATCAAAACGAAAGGACAAGGTATTAACAATGAACCAAATACAGAAAATGATTCCCATCGGGAAGTTACATCCCTTTGAAAATCACCCCTACAAAGTACAGGACAATGAAGAAATGGAGCAACTCGCAGAAAGCATCCGAATGAACGGAATTCTGTCACCTATCATTGTCCGACCCAAGGAGAATACAGCAGATGAATATGAGATCATATCCGGTCATAGACGGATCATGGCAAGCCAAAAGGCAGGGATCACAGAAGTCCCTGCCTTTGTTGTTTCTCTGGATCGTAACGCTGCCGCCATTGCTTTGGTAGACAGCAATCTTCACAGAGAGCATATTCTCCCTTCGGAGAAAGCCTTTGCCTACAAGCTGAAAATGGATGCGATGAAGTGCCAAGGATTACGAACAGATTTAACTTCGTTGCAACTTGCAACAAAGTTAAACACAGCAGCAGAAGTAGGCAAAATGCAAGGAGAAAGCCGTGATGTAGTGTACCGCTACATCCGTCTTACAAACCTGATCCCCGAAATTTTGCAATATGTAGATGAGGGACGAATCTCCTTCACCCCCGCAATAGAGCTTTCTTATCTCACAGAAGAAGAACAACATGCCTTGCTGGAACAGATGGAAATACAAGATTGCACCCCATCCCTTTCCCAAGCCTGCCGATTAAAAAAGCTCAGCCGGGAAGGTTGTCTTTCTAACAAGCTGATTGAAGTTATCATGAGTGAAGAAAAGGCAAATCAGAAGGAACGGCTGAAAATCCCACTTGAACGAATTCGGAAATTCTTCCCTAAGAACTATACCGTACCTCAAATGGAAGACGAGATCGTAAAGATGTGCGAGGCTCGTTTCCGTAGTCGCAATCGGGATGCACGATAAGGAGGCCGTCTATGACACAAGAAGAACGGAAAGACCAAACTCAAATTGCAGTTGAAACGACCGTGCAGGAAGACTACGGCGATCTGATCCCGGATTTTGCAATTCAGGGGATCGCAAAATTCTTCCTCGCTCAAATGCAGGCAGAGGACAAAACAGAATAACCGGAAACGGCAGCAGGAGATTACGCCCTGCTGCCGTCCATACATTTGATATTTTTACGAAAAAAGATATGATAATTACAAAAGGAGGAATTTTATGAAGGGAGTCATATATGCAAGATATTCTTCTGACAGTCAAAGAGAAGAATCCATTGAAGGGCAGATTCGAGAATGTACGGAATATGCCGTAAGAAATAACATCACCATATTAGGCACCTACATTGACAGAGCCTTATCTGCCAGAACCGCAGACAGGCCGGAGTTCCAACGAATGATCGCAGACAGTGAAAAGGAGCTGTTCGATGTGGTATTGGTTTGGAAATTAGATCGCTTTTCCCGTGACCGCTATGATAGTGCTCACTACAAACGGATTTTGAAAAAGCACGGTGTGAAAGTAATTTCCGTAAAGGAAAACATTTCTGACGGTCCCGAAGGAATCATATTGGAATCCATGCTGGAGGGCTATGCCGAATACTACTCCGCAGAGTTGTCCCAGAAGATCCACAGAGGGCAACACGAAAATGCTCTGAAATGCAAAAGCAACGGAGGAAATATTCCCTTGGGCTACTATGTAAATCCGGAAACACGGGCATTGGACATTGATCCCCTTACCGCACCTTTGGTAACGGAGCTTTTCGAGAAATATGATAAAGGTGTCCGGATCTCCGATATCCAAAAATCCTTCAAGGACAGGGGCCTCAAAACGAAAAAAGGCAAGGATTTTACCGCAGGCAGTCTTGCTCAAATTCTGAAAAACAGAAGGTACATTGGAGAATACAAATACGACGATGTCATTGTGCCGGGAGGGATCCCGGCCATTATAGAAAATGATTTATTTGAAAGGGTGCAACATAAAATGAATGCCAACAAAAGAGCTCCTGCACGGTTCAAAGCGACCGAGGAATACCTGCTGACCACAAAGCTGTTTTGCGGAGATTGCGGACGAATGATGGTGGGCGAAAGCGGAAAAGGCAGCAAAGGAACTGTCTATCACTACTACAAATGCAGCGGAGCAAAACGCCGTCTTGGTTGTAATCGAAAAGCCCTGAAGAAGGACATGATCGAAGAAGCTGTAGTGAGAATTACGGTTTCCAGAGTCCTGACAGACCGTGCCATTGACCGCATTGCAGATGCCGTTGTAGCCCTCCAAGAGAAGGAGGACACTACCACCCCGATTCTGCAACATCAGCTCAGCGAATGCGAAAAAGGGATCGAGAATCTTTTGAACGCCGTGCAGATGGGCATTTTCACTGCATCCACCAAGGAAAGATTAGAAGCGCTTGAGCAGCAGCGGGAAGCCCTAAAATTAAGCATCCTCCAAGTACAAATGGCGCGTCCTAAGTACAATAAGGCACAAGTTGTCAACTGGATTAGCCGGTTCAAGTACGGAAACATTCGCAGTAAGGCCTACAGAAAGCAAATCATCGAAACCTTCGTCAACTCTGTCTATGTTTACGACGACCATTTCCTCTTCACCTACAATTTCAAAGACAGCACGGAAACTGTAAGCCTGCAGGAGATAGAAAGTGCTGTTTGTTCGGATATGTTGAATGGTGCTCCACCAAAAAAGTCACTTTTGTCTACCGACAAAGGTGGCTTTTTTCAATGATATCCGTTCTTAGCACTTCGATGTGCTTTTTGATAATTAAAAGTTTAAGGTTATCTCCTGCAAAGTGGATCGAACAGGTAGCCAAATTCCGGTTTATCGTGCTTTTAGCACGATAATGAATTTCCCTGCCGGGCATGAATTGGCTATGCCATGATTTGCCTTACGGCATGATTTGTGCCATACGGCACATTGTATTTTGGCAATTCAAATCATGGAGCGTAGCGAGAAATCATGATGCCCCGCATCAATTCATGACACAAAGTGTCAAATCATCAGAGCGATAAACTGAAATTGATACTTCAAATCCATCGATGCAGATGATGTCTCAGCTCATAGCTCATCACTCAAACAGATAGCACTATGTGTAGATCGGAAATTTTCTACCTAAAAAAGAGGCTGTAAAAAAGTCCTAAATTTAAAATAACGCAAAATAATCCCCGAGAAAAACATGAACTGCTCCTGTTTTCTCGGGGAATTTCAGACTTTTAATGGGGGCTATTTTTGAAAAGAACGACTTTTTTTACAGCTCCTTTTTGCTGAATACTCTTCAATTTTCAATTGATAAAGTAGGCTTTTGCGGAATCGCTGTAAGCAAACAGTGCTTTGCAGAGTTCCAACAAGGGGCCTGTTTTGTTGTTGCCGTAGGTGTCGGGGGTGTATTGCAGTGTGCAGGATACGGGTTGAGTTCCTGCAAAGATCTGTGCGGACACGAGGGTTCGCAGTTCTGCGGCAAGAAGGGTGTCCAGAGTAAAGGAGTAGTAACCCATGCTCTCGTCATATACGTCCCAATGCTCTACAGACAGGCTTACGGGATCACCCTTTACATCGGTATAGGCTACCTGTAAGTGCAGATCAGCCAAATCTCCGCTATAGTTAAGGGGATCGAAGATAAACTTCAGTTCTACCTTGGAATCCAGATTCAGAGCCTTTCCGACCCAAGTAACGGGAGCATTCTCCAAATCCTCCGAATACAGGCTTGTGTTTCCGAAGCTTACTTCATCTATATCGGAAAGATAGGCTTGGAGGGCTTCACTCATAGTGCTGTCTGCAAGGGCATCTGTGCGGTATCCTTTGTAGATCTGAGCGCTTGCGCCATAGCGAAGAAGATCGGCACAGAGGGTTTTGAGAGAGGGGGAAATGCCGGTTTTATTCAACTGGGAATAAGCATAGGCAGAAATGCTGTAGTCGTCTACAGGGGAGTAGTATTCTTGCCCTTCTTTGTTTCCGTGCAAGACAGAACGGATGGAGTTATTCATTTGCACGGCAGTCAAACCGGATACTGTGAAATAATAGTAGTTTCCGCTTTCCACAGGGTACAGACGAACAGACTCTTCCCCCACCTTTGCATTTCCTTCGTAGATGTCAAGCATACTTTCCACATAGACCGTATCCATATCAAAACCTGCGAGAGCCGATTTTTGGATCGCCAGATTTACGGAAATATCGCTTGCCAGATTCAGGGTATGGGAGAGCTTCCAGCCGGCTTCCTCTACAGGAGCACAAAGCTCTGTATGACCGCAAGTGCATTCCCTGTCCGCATACACATGGGGGGCTGTAGCAAGGTAACCACAGTTACTGCAAGTTACAGTGTGACAGTCTGCATCTGTCGGAGTGAAGAGATAAGCATGACCCGAGGGGGGACATTGTTCGGTGAAGGTTTCCTCGCAAAGTCGGCAGGTATATACCATGGTGCCATCTTCTGTGCAGGTGGGGGCGACGGTCACGGAACCTTCGTCCCATTCATGCTCGCAGTTCAGCAGAAGCCGTCCCAGCATGGCAGGATCTACGGTAAACCGTACGGAGCTGATCGCCATAGTCTGGGGAGCTTGCGGCACGTTGTAGGCATACTTAATATTGGTAACAGACAAAATGCCCCCGGTGCCGGTGTTGGAGATCATGACATAAACATAGCTCGTGTCCCCGGAGCTGTTCCACAGAGCGGGATCAATTTCCATGGGATAATACTGTGCCGAGGCTGTATCAATGGCCTTTGCAGAGCCGCCGGATTTGGCGGCAGAAACTGTGGAGCCTACACCTACGGTCATAGATGTGGCAAGGCCGTTGGCACTCTTTGCGCCGATGTCGATACTTGCAGGGATCTTGCCGTCTACCTCTAGCTTAAAGGCGATGGCATTGCCGGGAGTCAGATAAACCTCATTCTTTGGGCCGTCGGACTTATAATTTGCAACGGAGTTCGTGTTGTTATCTCCGCTGATGTCCAAGTAGACCACCCCGTCCAAAGTTCCGGTGGGGGTATCCTTGCTTGCGTCGATCAAAATATCTCGCAATTCTCTAAAGCCGGGATCTGCTTCTCCATGGTCTTGATAGATATCATAGGCATAGGCGCTGTCCTTTTGGGCATTGCCCGTGTTGATGGTATTGTAGATCCGCACAGCATCGAAATAGAATTCTCCACCGCGAAGCAGTTCCGGCAGGAGTGCGTTGGTGATGGGTGCATTTACGAAAATATGAACCGTATATGTTCCGTGAGGCAAATCGGTAATGGACACAACGGGGATCTGGAAGAGTTCTGTTTCGCCCTTGTTCAGGACGGTTACGGTTTTTTGCACATTTCCAAGGGTATCGCAGACCACTACACGGAGAGCGCCTTGCTGTTTTCCGGTACGGCTGATAATGTCGAAGCCGGTACCGGTAAAGGTAAAGGATGCTTCCGTATAATTCTTTGCGGAATCATAGTTGATCACGGAAACAGGCTTTCCGTTCCCGTCTAAGATCTCCTTGCCGTTCTCATCGGTTTTGTTCTTCAGCATGAGAGTGCCTGTGCCTACCACGAACATGGAACTGCCGTTGGAGTAGTTTGCATCGTTCCTGTAGCTACTGTCGTAGCCGTAGGTCATATCCGGACTTTCCGATACCTTGCCCGGGCCGAGGTAAAGGTAGTCAACGGTCAACTTGGAATCTGCATTACATACCAGATGTCCAAAGAGGATACGGACTCTCAGGATCTCTGCCACATTCCGAATCCCGTTCTCCCGAAGATCCACGGTTATGGTAATGTATTCTCCGTTGCTCAGATATCGGGTATGGAAGGGGGTATCTCCCACACTGACGGCATCGTGCTGATTGTCGTAGAAATACTGGAAGCGGAAGAAGGGATCTCCGGCGGAATGGACGCTGAAATTCTCCACCTTGAAGCGGATCTGACAAATCTCCACCTTGTCCGGGTGGAAGTTCAGGGGGAAGGAGGAGCTTGCATTTGTGGTATCCACCGCAAAATAGGTAGTGCCGGAGGTAGGCTTGACCTCTAAAAGCCCCATGTCATTGTTGACTTGGATAGAGGGGGCATTTTCCCGATTGTAGAGGTTTCCGTTTACATCGAAATTCAGATTGCCGTAGGTCATGGAATCGTAACGGCGCTGATCCTCCAGACGGTTACCGAAACCGAAGTACAGAGACTCTGCCGGCGCTGTGCCGTTTTTCCGGGAGCCGATATAAATATACTCAATATCTATGGTGCCGTTGGTGCCGTAGTTCATGTTGTTAAAGACGGGACGGAAGAAGGTAATGGTGTCGATTTTATCGGCGAAGGAGGAAATGTCAAAGACATAGTCCACCCATTTTTGATTATTGTTTACCACATCCATGGCCTTCCAGCCCGAATGGAATTCATCCAAACTACCCTTATGATACTGTCCGAAATAGAAGGAGAAATTGGCGTATTGGGAGTCTGCGGGAGCGGGGGTAATATTATTGGTTCTCACACGGGCGATGATATAGTCTTCCCCTGTCATTTTATAACTCAGGGAGCTAAAGTCACCGTTTTGGTTTTTCTGCCCCCAACCGTTGACATTGTCATGGGTGGTTCCCTTTGCGTTGGTGGTGGGAGTCAGGGTCATTATGCTGTTGGCAATGGTATGGGTGTACCAGTAATCGTTGGTCCATGCAGCGGGGGCATCATAGTTGACACCGCCGTAAAGCTGGCCCGCATAACGATTCTTGTCATAGTCCCCGTTGTCAAAGTCGATGAGCACATTTTCTTCCTTGGGACTGCGGATCTTGGAGGGATCACGCTCCGGCCCCAGATAAATGTAGTCGATCTCGATTTTGCCGTTGGAGCTGCCACTCTTGGTCAGGTTGTTGAAGCGGAAATACAGAGATACGATGCTACTGCAAGCCGTTACATCATTCGTAACATTCTCCGTTAGGGTAATGTACTTATCCAATTCCAGATTATAGACAGGGGTGTTGTTAGACTTCCAACTCTTGCTGTTGGCAGCAATACAGGTGAACTGTACCGATGCCCCATCCGCAGGCTTCATAATGTCGTCTTTTTTGCAACCTGTGACCTTAAAACGAATGTGGAAATAATAGGCGGTATTGCTCTTGGGAACAAAATTGAGGCTGGAGTAAACCGTATCATCCGTACCTACATCTGTGAAGCTGACCAGCTTATGGGTGCCATCGGTCACGCTGAGGTAGCTACCCCATCGACCTGAGGCGCTTTGCTGGCGGTCAACATCCAGGGTAAGAGTGCCCTTCACATTGTTCACCGTAACGGCTTTGCCATCTCTCTTTACATTTTCGTTCTTTCCGTCAACGGAGTTGTTGTCGTAAAGGGCGATCCAGTGGTTTGCAGTGTCGTAGTTTACATTGTTCTTATAGGCACTGTTGCTGTAGCGAGAGCGTGCGTTGGGAGAATTGTCAAAGTCGAAAAGGAGATAGTCGTTAGGGCCATAGGTGGGATTTTCGTAATACTGATGGTCTAAGGTTTCCTTTGAACCCTCCTCCTCTAAGGGGCCTACATAGATGTAGTCCAGAGTTATGGTGCCCAATTGGCTGTTGCTGATGCTTTGAACATTATCGATGGTAAAACGCAGAGAAGTGACCTTTCTTCTTGCGTAATTGTTGGGGAAGGTCACGGGGAAGGACACGGTGATATACTTCCCCTTTTGTGCGGTCTCAAATTCATCGGAAGTGAGGTTGCCCCCACCTGCATACTGAATATAATCTGTATTATCATTCTTTGTTTCGGTTCTGTCGGTGGCTGTATAGTAATGCAACTTAAAAACAGCAGGGGACTCGCTGTTGCAGAGATTCATATTTGCAAGCTTGAAGCGGACAACAACATAATGATCGTCCTCCGGGAAATAGTTCAACTCAAAACCTGTGGTAATGTCGGAGCTTGTCTGGAAATAGATGCCGGTTTCCGTAGTGCTTGCTTGAGTCACGGTCATGGTGCCCGTAACCTGATCGATTTCCAGAGATTTTATACGGGTGGTATTGTAACCCCATGAGGCTTTCTGATCGTAGTTTTTTCCGCCGTAAACAGAATCCCTTGTATAGCGGGTGGTTTCCCCGTTGAAGTCTGCATAGAAGGCGTTGGAGGGAATGTTCTGCATATCATACACTTGACCGCTCAAGGGGTCATCGCAGTCACCGTTATCCTGATCCTCGGATTGGGGAGAGCCTTCTTGCTTCCATGCCGTTCCCGTGGTGGTCAGTTGGAATACCCCGGTCAGTCCGTCGGTCTCATAGTAGGTCACAGTACCGGGAACCACATTTACAGGGATCGTCCGTTCATATACGGTTCCATCCGGGCCGGTAAATCGGATCTTACAGTTCAGCAGGAGGATCTTTTGCAAAATTGTTTTGGCGCTTAAGTGGATGGAATCTGCCTTTCCGTCTCCGTCGGAGTCAAATATCTCCCCGGTGAACAGGGAATTGTCTGCGCTGTCGGCGGCAGTGACGCTCAGAAGGGTGGCGTCCCGCAGATGCTCTTGCGGAATGCCGTTGATGATAGCCTTTTCCGTAATATTGCTCTCTATGTTTTTGCCGTAGTCCATAAGGATCCCCAAGGGCTCTGCATCCAAGCTTCCTCCACATACATCACAGAGGGAGTCGTCGTTCAGATCCTTGTGGAGGAGTTTTTCCAGTTCCTCGGTGTAGAAGTCAGAGCATTTGGTGCAGGTATAGGTGATGATGCCTTTTTGGGTACAGGTGGCAATTTGGGTAATTACCCCGCCATCATAACTGTGGCCTGTGGGAGTAATATCTGTCTGGGCGGTGGCCCAGTGTCCGCAGTTGTCACAGTAGCTTCCCTGTGTTTTTCCGTAGGTGGTACAGGTAACGGGAACTGCGGCAATGGTTCTGTAAGCGTGACCTCTGGCGGGGAAGGTTTCCTGCACATCCTGTGCCAAGCCACATTCTCTGCAATAGACATAGGGATTGGTGCCGGCAGAGGTGCAGGTGCGTGTGCCTGCGGATTGCAGAAGGACATGATTGATGCCAAAATCGGATTCGGGAACATAATAGATCTGCTGGTCGTTCTTGCGATCCGAACCTGTAGCAACCGCAAAATACAGATTGCCTTGGTCTGCCTGCATACCCTGTATGGAAGGCTGGGTGCCATTGCCCCAGTTGGTGATGGTCATCCGTTTTACATAAGTGCCATCACGGTTCATCATGGCGATCTGGGGCTTCTCGGTTCCTCCGTTGCCACCGGAAACATAAATGCTTTCTCGGGTAGACATTTCAAGACCCTGGAAGGAACTGTTGGGATGAACATAGGTGTTTCCGTCACAGGCCTGTTTGAAGGACTTTTGGTAAGCTCCGTTATTTATAATAAGGGTTGAAATATCGGTATTGGTATTTTCGTTATCGTCCATTGCTTCATTCAGCACATCCGTATGGAACAGGGTGTAACGTACAAACTCATTCTCATTGAAAACCACACGGATCATGGTCCATGCTCCACACACCGCGGCGGCAACACGGTAGATACTGCCATCATCTTTACCGGTGGAGGTGATGCAGTCCAGACTGGATAAACGGGTAACGCCTGTATAATTGGGGTAGGTCTTTCCTACCTCATACGGAATACGGGCGACCTGAGTGCTGAAATAACTACCATTTACCTCCTGTCCCTTGGAGGCTACCAAAAAATATTCCTTGTTGTTATGGCGATAGAAGTCCAAGGTCTCACCGTTACCCCAATTGGTCAGAGTCATTTCGTCCAGATAGGTAGCAGTCTTGGAAGCGTGATCCATTCCCAGACGGGAAATATATGTGGTGTTTCCCGAACTTTGAGAGATATAAAGATACTGCTCGCCGATGTAGAAATTCTGGACGACCAAACTATGCTTCAGCCCCTTCAAAGTCCATGCAAGAGTCGCAGACTTACTGACACTGGAATTCGGAGAAGCCGCGGCGGAGACCATAGGTACAAAGGGTACGCAGGACATCAGCATAGCCATGAATAATAACAGGCACAAACTCCTCCGCCATGAATTTTGGTGATTTTTTTCATAAACATATCATTCCTCCTTGCCTAACAATAGCGCAAAATGTAAGAAAAACCCAACATAAAAATACCACAGATCGCCAATTCTGTCAAGTAATTATGATATTTTCATATTTTGGAGATGCGAAAGATGAAATAAATATTCATTCATTCATGTCTCTTTGATGAAAAGACTGTGTTCCGACACTTACGGAGAAAATGTAAAAAATCCGACCGTTCTCGGTGATGGGAACGGTCGGATTTTTCTGTGTGGTATTTGAATGAAGCCGGGTGCTGTTTGGGCTTTAGGGGTTGAGCTTGTGGATGGAGATGTCGCCGGAGACGGAGTTGGCTTCGATTTTGCAGGAGCCGTCGCCGTAGATGTGGCGGCCGTCTTGGACGGTGGTGGGGAAGTCGGAGTTGAGGCTGACATCCAGACCGTCCTGCTCCACGCTGAAGCCACAGGATTCCGGCAGGGTGAGCTCCAGATCGCCGGAGACGGAGTTAAATTCGATCTTTCGGGGATGGTTGGTAATTTGAATGTTGCAGTCTGCGGAAGCGGCATCACAGTCCAGTTCTTCCAGTTCGCCCTTAAAAATCAGGGTGCCGGAGGCGGTTTCTACAGCGAGACTCCGAACCTTGCAGGTATCCATGTTCAGATCTCCGGAGGCAAGATCAAATTCTACTTCCTCGAATTCCATGTCGGTCACATCCACTGCGGTAGAGGCGGCATTGACAGTCAGTTCATTGCAGACCCAGTCAAGGGGAACTTCGATATAGAGATCCTTGGTGACTTTTTTCAAAGAGGTAATGCCGAAAATAGAAGTGGCGTTCTTACAGAATTGGATCTGTAAGGTACGGCCGGAGCGGTGCAGCTGCATTTTCTCTGCATCCTCGGAGCCTGCTTCTCTGACAGCGATGGTATCTGTCAGTTGTGCATTAGGGGAAAGGGTGATGGTACCGCTTGCCCAATCGATTTCTATGGAATCAAAGTCCCCTGCGGAGAAGGAGGATTCTCCCAACTCTGTGGTAATGATCTCTTGGGAATCGCTGAAGGTAAAGGAATGGAAGAGGTACAGGACAAGAGAACCTCCAACAAGGACAAGCAAGGCAAGGGAAAAAAGAATGATGCGCAGCAGGGCGCTTTGCTTCTTACTCATATTTATTTGCCTCCTTATAATCAATGATTGCGTTGACAAGACCGGACAGACAGGCCCAAATGGGGAAGATGATCCAAGTAATGCCCCATGCATCGGTGGAGATGCTGATAAAGAGATATAGGGCCACTACGAAAATGCCGGAAATAGAGGAAAGAGCTTTGCGGAACTTCTGCTTGGGGGTCGCTTCCACGGAGCATTCCCTCTCGTCCTCGTCTTCATCCTTGTCATCGTCTTTGTCGAAGATCACCAGCAGAGCCACACCTGCGGCAACCAGAGCCAGAAGCAGGCACAGACCTACAGCTTCGCCAATGAGGAACAGGGGTACGGGGCAGAGGATGAACAGGGCAATGGCCAAACCTGTTGCCAGCTTTCTGCGCTGTGCCTGTTGGGGTGTTTCGGGAGCGGTATCCCGTACTGTGGGAGTGGGAGCGGAAGGTTCCTGTGCGGCGGCAAAGATCTCGTTAATATCGCCGATGCCGGAAATGGCAAGCTGATAGGCGGCTTCGGGCGTTTTTCCCTGAGCGATCAGATCGTCATAACGATCCAAGGTGTTTTGCAGGATCTCCTGACGGATCTCGTCATTTCCCGGTGTTCCTGCGAAAAGCAGATTTACATACTGCACTAAGCTCTCTCTCATTTTTCTACCTCCAAAATAAGAAGTTTATCCATGATTTCCTTTGTCTCCCGCCACTCTTGCAGGAGTGTGTGATAGGCTCCCCGACCCTCCGGGGTGATGGTGTAATACCTCCTGCGAGCGCCTACACCGCTACTGCCCCAGTAGGAGGTTATGTGTCCCAGTTCCTCCAAGCGTTTGAAGGCAGTGTACAGAGTGGCTTCCTTCAGCTCAAAGCGTCCTGAGGAAAGGGTGCTGATAACCTTGTTGATCTCGTAGCCGTAGCTGTCCGACTGCATAAGCCGTGTCAGAATGATGGCATCTGTGTGGCCGCGTATTAAATCGCCTGCAATAGACATATGCATCCCTCCTTTGTGATACCATAATAACACGAGATACCTCATCTGTCAAGGTATCTCGTGTAAAAAAGTAAAAATTTTTTTTGGCCCTCTTTCAGGGGGATAAAAACGCCACGGACATAGATCCATGTCCATGGCGTTGTGTCTGTGAATTGGAAAAGCTCAGAAGGTAACGGTTATGGTAGTACCTTTCCCGGGCTCGCTGTCCAGAGCGACCGTGCCTCCGTGGTGTTGGACGGCGTGCTTGACGATAGACAGACCCAGTCCCGTACCGCCGGTTTCCTTGGAATGGCTCTTATCCACACGGTAGAAGCGTTCGAAGATCCGAGTCTGATGCTCTGCAGGGATGCCGATGCCCGTATCCGATACGCGGACTGTGGCTCTACCCTTTTCCCTTCCGATGCGGATGGTGACAGAGCCACCTTCCTTGTTATAGCGGATGCCGTTGTCACAGAGATTGTAAAGGATTTCATAAATATATCGCCGTACTCCCCGAATGATGCAGGTCTCTCCCTCTGCGCAGAGGCGGACGGACCTCTTATCTGCGGCGGCGGTGAGGACTTCCGTGACCTCCTGTGCAACCTCTGCCAGATCTACGGTTTCCGTCACAGGCTCCTGGTTTTCATCCAACTGAGACAGTCGGATAATATCGTTGATCAGAGAAAGCAATCTGACGGCTTCCTTGCGGATATTCCCTACAAATCTGTCCGTATCCTCCGGCTTGACCAGACCGCTTTCCAAAAGCTCCGCACTGCCCAGAATGGACTGGAGAGGGGTCTTTAACTCATGGGTCACATTGGCGGTAAATTCCCGACGGTTTCGCTCTGCAAAGGCCCGTTCGGAAATGTCGAAAACAAGAATGACCACACCCAGCACCTTGCCGTCGGAGAGAATGGAATTCACGGTGAACTGATATTCACAGCCCTCTCTCTGCTCTGTGTATTCCCCATGAGCACCCTCCAAAGCGTTCCAAATGGCACGGCTCATTTTACTGCTCCGATCCACCAGAAGGAAATCACTGCCGGAAAGTTCGGATTTGACACCGAAGATCTTTTTCGCAGCTGCATTCATGCTCAGCACCATGCCATGCTCGTCCAGAAGCACCAGACCCTCCTTCATGGAGGAAATGATCTGCTCGAATTCATGGGACTTCCGCCGTAGGGCTTCCACTTGACTGCTGATCTGCTTGTGCTGTTTGTGGATCTTTGTGAGAATGGGGGTCAGTTCCTCATAGGCCATATTTTCCGGGGGATGCTCCAGATCCAGTTGCATGAGAGGGTCTGTCACATGCTTTGCCATGCTGTGGGAAAGGAACAGAGCCACAACAGCAGAAATAGAAACAATGGCAAGGATGGCCGGCAACATATTGATAATCAGGGCATTAACGGTCAGCTGATTGACGGAAATGCGGAGCACATCCCCGTTGTCCAGAAGCACTGCTTCGTAAAAGGTTTTCTGGGTCAGGGTGGAGGAAACACGGGCACTGCTACCCATTCCTGTGGCGAAGGCCTCTGCGATCTCTTCACGATTCTTGTGGTTTTCCATCAGGCTTGTCTGTGCCTGGGTGTCATAGAGGACAGAGCCGTCTGCATCCACCACCGTGAAGCGGAAGACCGTGGAATTGAAATTTTCAAAATATTCCACACCTACACGGTTGACGGTTTCCGCAACCAGAGAAAGCTCTGCCTTCAGGCGGTTGACTTGAGAGGTGTTGAAGTAATCATATATAAATCTGGTGGCAATGGCGATACTTGCCAGAAGGACAATGAGGGCTACGAAAAATACGGATCGGAAGATCTTCTTTTTCATAGAGTCTGCTCCAGCTTATAGCCTACGCCGATGACGGTTTTGATCTGCCCACCGGCATTGCCCAGCTTTTTCCGCAGGGTCTTGATGTGCATATCCACTGTACGGGACTCGCCCATAAAGTCCATGCCCCAGACCTTGTGCATGAGGGTTTCTCTGGTAAACACCGTTCCCGTGTTTTCCAAAAGCAGCTTAAGCAAGGAAAATTCCTTATTGGTCAGGACAACCGCCTGTCCCTCTGCCTGTACTTTATGGGCTTGATCGTTCAGGGAGATCAGACCTACACAAAGTTCTTCCGCAGGGGGTCTGCGTGTACTGCGACGGAGGACGGCTTTTACACGGGCAACCATTTCCATGACTCCGAAGGGCTTGACCAGATAGTCATCTGCCCCGGAATTCAGACTACCTATCTTGTCCATTTCCGTATCCTTGGCTGTTGCCATGATCACGGGAATGTCCCGATATTTGTGGTTGGCACGGAGAGTTCGGAGAACCTCTGTCCCTTCCATCCCCGGCATCATAATATCCAGAAGAATGAGATCCGGGATCTCCTCCTGCAGAGCCTCCAACATGGTAAGCCCGTCGGGAAAGCCCTTTGCCTCAAAGCCGGTTTGTTCCAGAGTATATACTTCAATTTCACGAATGGTACGGTCGTCGTCTACACACCAAATCATGGGTTTTACTCCTTCGTATATCTGTTTCGGAGGCTCCCTGTGAGGAGCGGTATCCTGTCCTTATTAGTATAGCAGATGAGTCATACAAAGGAAAGATACTTTTTGGTATATTCCGTGTATTTTTCTCTGTAGAAGTCGTTGTCACTGCGCAGTAGCTTCAGGGACTCATGGAGATTCATATTCCGCTCCTTCAGATCCATGACACAGCCGGCAATGTTGGAGCAGTGGTCGGATACCCGTTCCATGTTGCTGATCAGGTCGCTCCACACAAAGCCCACCTCAATGGCACATTCTCCCGTGCGGAGTCGGTCAATGTGTCTGGAACGGAGGAGATCCTTCATGCGGTCAATGACCTGTTCCAGAGGCTCTACCCAAAGTGCCAGATCCGCATTCTTGGTTGTGAAGCTTTCGTAGGACAGACCTGCGATCTCCAAGGTAGCCTTGGAAAGGGTCGTCAGTTCCCCAAGGGCCTGTTGGGTGAAGGTGATGCCCTTCTCCCGCATTTCCTCTGCGGACTCGATGATGTTGACCGCATGATCCGACAGCCGTTCAAAGTCTCCGATGGCCTTCAGGAGCATGGAGGCGGTGGCACCCTCCTCCTCGTTAAGCTGTTTGGCACTGAGCTTGACCAGATAAGTGCCGATTACATCCTCCAAGCGGTCTGTTCGCTCCTCTGCTTCTCGAATACTCTTGGCCTTGGAGGCATCATAGGCTTGGAGGCAGTCCATGCTGTATTGGAGGGAGGCAGTTGCGATGCTTGCCATTTCCATAGTCAGGTTGTGGGCGCATTCCAGAGCAATGGCTGGGGTGGCAAGGAGTCTTTCATCAAGCTCGGAGGGCTTTTCCGACTCCTTGTCATCGGGGATGAGCTTGTATGCCAGCCTTTCCAGAAGGCCGGACATAGGCAGAAGCAGGAGAGTGCAGGCGATGTTGAAGACGGAATGGGCGGTAGCGATCCCTGCATAGGTGGCGGCACTGTGGAGAAGTACAGGATCTGCCAAGGCTCTGACCAGAGAGAAGAGGATCAGACACACAATTGTGCCAATGACATTAAAGGACAGGTGGACGAGGGCGGCACGCCGTGCGTTTTTGGTAGTGCCTACGGAGGACAGCAGAGCGGTGACGCAGGTGCCGATGTTCTGACCCATAATAATGGGGATAGCGGCACCGAAGGATACTGCTCCCGTGACTGCCAAGGCCTGAAGAATGCCCACGGAGGCAGAACTGGACTGGATCACTGCGGTGAGGACAGCACCTACCAGAACACCCAACAGGGGATTTTTAAACAGTAGGAACAGCTCCTGGAAGGCAGGGATATCCTTCAGACCGGAAACCGCATCGGTCATGGTTTCCATGCCGAACATCAGGGTCGCAAAGCCCAGGAATACCACACCCAGGTCCTTTTTCCTGTTGCTCTTGGTGAACATCAGCAGAGCAATGCCCACAAGAGCCAGAACAGGGGTAAAGGAGGAGGGCTTCAGAAGCTTCAGGACCATATTGCTGCCGGAAATACCGCTGAGGCTCAAGATCCATGCGGTGACGGTGGTGCCGATGTTGGCACCCATGATCACATGGATGGCTTGCTTCAGGGTCATGAGCTTGGAGTTTACAAAGCCCACCACCATGACGGTGGTAGCAGAGGAACTCTGGATCACGGCGGTGACTCCCAGACCGGTGAGAAGTCCTGCGAATTTTCCCGTGGTCAGTCTGCCAATCATGGCTTCCAGACGGGTGCCGGCACTGCGTTCCAAGGCATCGCCCATAAGGCTCATACCGAAAAGAAACAGGCACAGACCTCCGATCAGCGTGAGTACATCAAAAATATTCATACGGATAACCTCAAATCTTTTATGCTCTTAATGTGAGTATGCACATTTTGCCTTTATTGTATAATACCTGTGTAAAATCTGCTATCGCCCATGGGTAAAATCCCGGTAAATGCCGTCGATGCCCTTAGGGAGTTATGTAAAATAATTGTAAACAAAGGGAACTTCAGCTTGGCGTAAGGTAGGTAACATATTATAATGATAATGAATTCTTCCGGAGGAATGCCCATGAAGATCCTGGTTATTGAAGATGAAAAACTTCTTGCCGATTCCATAAAAGCCATGCTGGAGGCCAAGGGCTTTCAGGTAGAACTGGCATATAACGGGGAGGACGGACTGGCTCATGCAGAGCTGGGGCTGTATGACCTGCTGATTTTGGATGTGATGATGCCCAAGATGGATGGCTTTGAGGTAGCACGACGGGTGCGGAAATCCCGTTGCAATACTCCCATCCTCATGCTCACAGCCAGATCCGAGGTGCAGGATCGGATCAACGGTTTGAATTCCGGAGCGGATTACTATTTGACCAAGCCCTTTGATTCCGGGGAGCTTCTTGCCAGCATCAATGCCCTTCTGCGCAGACAGGCGGGGCAGGTCAACGAGTTGTCCTTCGGCAACACGGTACTGGATCTGGGAACGGGGATGCTCCTGTGTAAGGGGAAAAGCGTCCGCCTCTCTGCCAAGGAGTTTGATGTGATGCGCTTCCTTCTGCAATCGGGCCCCAGAAACATTTCCAAATCCGTGATCCTCACTCGTGTATGGGGACTGGAGTCCGAGGCGGTGGACAACCATGTGGAGGTCTATGTTGCCATTCTGCGGAAAAAGCTCAGCAGTATCGGCTCCTCTATCCGCATTGTGGCCATTCGGGGGTTGGGCTATCACTTGGAGGTTAGTGATATATGATCAAAAAGCTACGCATCAAATTCGTATGCGTTGTAATGCTGATCGTGACCCTGATGATCGGCATCATTCTGGGAGGGGTCATGCACTTTGCAGGTACGATCATGGAGAGGCAAAGTGTGAGCATGATGCAGAGGATCGTTTCTGCCCCCTTCCGTCCCGGTATGCCCGGACAGCCTACGGAGGGAGTGCGTTTGCCCTTCTTCACTGTGGAGATCGATGTGCAAGGCACTGTCCGCAATGCCACCGGCGGATATTACGACCTGTCGGACAAGGATTTCTTGCAGGAGATCGTAGATGCCGCCATGCTTGAGGGAGAGAACATCGGTAAGCTGGAGGCTTACGGCTTTCGTTATTGCAAGGTCAAGGTGGGCAATGGACAAACCTTTGTCTTTGCGGATATGACCGCAGAGCGAGCCACTGTTCGCAATTTGTTTTACAGCTGTCTTTTGATCGGTGCTGTGGCATGGCTTCTGTTTTTGGGCTTGAGCATCCTTTTGTCCCGATGGGCCATCAAGCCTGTGGCAAAGGCATGGAACCAGCAACGGCAATTTGTGGCAGATGCCTCCCATGAACTGAAAACTCCCATGTCCGTGATCATGGCAAATGCGGAGCTTTTGCAAAATCCTGCCTACAGTCCTGAGGAGAAGGAGTCCTTTTCCGCCAGCATCCTGTCCATGACCTATCAAATGCGCTCCCTTGTGGAGAATATGCTGGAAATGGCGAGGGTGGACAACGGCAGTGTGGGAAAGGAATTCTCCAAGGTGGATCTCAGCCAGCTTGCAGAGGATGCCGTCCTGTCCTTCGGACTTTTGTATGAAGAACAGGCTATGAGTCTGGAACAAAGTATTCCCGAAGGGATCTGCATCCGGGGAAGCGAACAGCATCTGTTCCAGCTGATGGATGTGCTGTTGGACAATGCTCTGAAATATTCCGCCCCCGGCAGTACCGTACGGGTAAGCCTACAGCCTTGGGGACGGAACTGCCTGCTTTGCGTACACAGTCCCGGTGAGGGCATCCCCAAGGAGGAACTGAAGAATATTTTCAAGCGCTTTTATCGGGGTGACCGTGCCAGAGCCATGAACGGCAGTTACGGCTTGGGTCTGTCCATTGCGGAATCCATCGTACAGGCACACAAGGGAAAGACTTGGGCAGAAAGCCACGAGGGTTACAACGAGTTCTTCGTTTCTCTCCCTATAGATAAATAAAAAAGAGTGTCCGTAACCAAGGCTTTTCACGGAAGCGGACACTCGTTTTTTGTTGTTTACAAATTATTTACAGGCAAAAGGGGAGAACTTCAGGCATATTAAAGGTTTTCTGCTTACAATAAGCCCTGTAATCGCCCCAAGGGGTGAATATGAACTCTTATGCACAACGGAAGGAGTCACTATGGCTAAGAAGAACAAAGCATTCCAAGACACGGGGACATATCTTGACCCGGAATTGTGATATGCTACCCCCATAAGAGACAGTGAAAAAGGAAACTGTCTTTTATGGGGGTAGCATATCATTCCTTTCCGGGGCGACTTGCTTGTTTATTAAGGGAATATTGGGAAAAGTCATCTGCCAATCAAGATCCTCTTCAGACGGGGGAGTTTGTTCAGGAGCTTTCCTGCCGCACAGACCGTCAGCACAGTGAGGCAGAAGGACAGAAGGGCAGTGAGGAACAGAGAGGGGAGAAGCTTATGCAGGACAGTGGAGAAGGCCGCCCCCAAAAAGGAGTGGAGGGCGTACATCAGGAAGCTGTGCTCCATAAAAGCGGGACAGGATTCCATAGAGAAAAGGTCAAAGGCCACCCACGCAGAGCCGGAGAAAAGACTCACCGTAAGGAAGGTCACAGCGGGAGAACTGCACCATTGGGGAAGGAGCGCCTGTGTTTTGAAGAAAATACAGCACAGAAGGCACAGGGTAAGACCTAAGAGGGCGCGGTTACTGCTGTTCCGTTTGGTGAAATCGGGGAAGTGATGCATGCCGATCCATGCACCTATCAGGTAGAACAGCACCGCATCGGAGTTGGGAAACCAGGGAGTAGTGACCTTGAAGCCCAGTGCAATGGCAAGGAAATATGCCGAGATCCCTGCAAGCCCCACCCATTTGTTCCTGAGAAGCAGGTAGATCAGGGGACAAAGGGCAGTGAGAAGGATCAATTCATAAATAAACCAGAAGGGTTGGAAGTAGCCGTACAGGAAAATTCCCTTCAGCAGGGTCTCAAGGGAGAATACCGCCTTGACTCCTCCCAGAACACTGCCCAAGGGGGTGTAATTTCCCAGCAGAGCAAGGCTCAGCCAGATGCTGTTCCAGATCAAATAGGGGATCAGCAGGCTGAAGCATCTGCTTTTCCATTTGGACAGGGTCATGGACAGGTCATAATTGCGGTAGAACAGCACAGCGGATATGACAAAGAACAGGGGAACAGCGACTTTTGTTAAAATCAACAGCTGTTCCAGTGCATAGGCGAAAAAGCCCTCGGCCTCCTGAAAGGCGGAAAAGGCGCAAAAGTGAATGTAAAAAACAAGGAGAGACAGGACAAAGGAAACAATGGTTTTCTTGTTTTGGAAGAAGCTGTTTTGTGCTTTCACAGACATCACCTCGGATGGTATTATACACCATCTTTGCCCTTTTTGTCCAGTAGAGATTCCCATAGTCCGAAAAAAGCCCCTGCCTTTTGGCGGGTGTCTGTAAAACAGTTAAAGTATGATACACCGGCGCTTACAGCGCCCAAGGCTCCCTTGTGTAAAGGGAGCTGTCAAAAATCTTTTGATTTTTGACTGAGGGATTGTTACCGCAGTACGATTTCGCCTAAGTCTTGCAATAACGCAAATACCTGCCGCACAATCCCTCCGTCACGGCTTCGCCGTGCCACCTCCCTTTGCACAAGGGAGGCTTTGGTGCGGTGCAAATCTATTCGTCAAATTCAAGTTTGATCAACTGATTCCGGAATGTCATAACTTGCCCGGATATACAAGAACAGGCGCAACAGCTTAAACTGTTGCGCCTGTTAACTGTTTTGTGGACACCCGCCATTCGGCAGGGGTGCATTTTGTGTGGACTATTAGGGGCAGATGGCGATCTTGATGCCGGTGAGGGAGATGTTCTTCTCCATGGCCTCCACATACTGATCCAGAGTGTAGTGGTGGGTGACCAGCTTTTCTACGGGGATGCTCATTTCCTTTGCCTTCTTCAGGAAGCCCAGAGTGGTGATGTACTCGTTTGCACTGTAGACCCAGGAGCCGACCAGATTGATTTCCTTGTTGCACAGGTCGAAGTGGGGGTTCATGGTGCAGTCGCCGGCATTGACGAAGAAGCCCATCTCGCAGTAGCCACCGCCACGGCGGACATACTTGTAGGCATCTGCGGCGGCCTGAGCCACGCCGGTGCACTGGAAGACGAAGTCTGCGCCGAAGCCGTGGGTCAGTTCCTTGACCTTGGCAACACGCTCTTCGATGGTCTTCAGCTCACGGAAGTTGATGATCTCCGTAGCGCCCATTTCCTTTGCCAGAGCCAGACGGGTATCAACGCCGTCAACAGCGATGATGTTGACCACACCGGCGGCCTTCAGAACAGCGATCTGCATGAGGCCGATGGGGCCACAGCCCTGTACCAGTACGGTGGAGCTGAAGTCGATGATGTTCAGGCTGTTGGCGCGGTTCCAGGAGTGGACACAGACGCAAGCGGGCTCGATGAGCATACGCTCATCCAGAGTCATGTCGTTGACAACAAAGATAGAGGAGTTCTTGCGGATCAGGATGTATTCTGCGAACCAGCCGTTGAAGTGTACGTCATCCTCGGGGATCAGGCCGTAAACGCCCAGATTCTCGCACAGGTTGGGCAGCTCCGGATAACGACGGCAGTAGTCGCACTGACCGCACAGCAGGACAGAGGTAACGACCTTGTCACCGATGTGGATGGGATCGCCCTTGGTATCGTTGGTAACACCTTCACCAATGGCAACGACCTCGCCGGTACCCTCGTGACCCAGAACAACGGGAGCCATGCCGAAGGGATCGTAGCGATATTCATGAACATCCGTACCGCAGATGCCACAGCCTTCTACCTTGACCAGAATTTCACCGGGGCCGGGAGTGGGGATCTCATGCTCGCGGAGTTCAACGATAGCCTCGCCCTCCACACCGTCGACCCTCTTGGGCTTCACCAAATATGCAATGCGTGCTTTTGCCATAAGAATTACCTCTTTTCTGAAAATTTATTGGTCAATATTAACCTAACACCACTATACCACACAGGGCTCGTTTTGTCAACATGTACAAAGAATTGCAGATAGAGAATTGACAAAGGCGTTTGAATATGCTAAAATGAAATTACTTTAAAACTAAGGAGGTAAAATACAATGAAACGTTTCGTATCCGGTTTATTGATCTTGGCCTTGGTGTGCAGCTTGTGCACGGTCTTTGCCATGGGTGCAGAGAGGTCTTCTGCAGACGATCTTGCACGGGCAGAGCGGGCAATGTCTGCTTTGAAGGACAAGGATGTTCCTACCCTCACTGTAGAAAGCAGAGAGGAGCTTGTGGTGGAAGAAGCCAAGCCCCACACCAGAGGGCTGTTGGATTTCAGTGCCGCCTATTTGGCACCTCTGGTTCCCGTTCCCACTGCGGTCAGGGGACAAGCCCTGGTATGGCAGAGTCTGCTGTACTGCAACGGGGGAGAAAACCAGGTTTTCTTTATTGCCATTTATCCTCAGGGCTCCGATATGGAGGAGGATCCTCTGGCTTACTATGCTGAGGAGCTCCCCGATGCTTCATTCCGTGAAAGCTTTTTCACAGAATGGGACGCTTATGCAGAAACCGGCTACAGCAACTTCGAGCTCCTTTACTTTACCGCATGCTATGAGGGAGATGAGACATATATTCTGGAAGAAAGTGTTCATGTATATGACGCGAAGATTGTCGATGCTCCTCGTCCTGCCACAGGTCTGGTACTCCATGAGGATTTTAACGGAGATAACTTTTTTAACGGTACTCCCGTGACAGCTCTACGTCTGATTGTGAACCGTAGCTATACCTATGCAGTCAATGTGAGCCCTGCGGACAGCACTACCTTGGCGGAGCTTCAGGTTAGCAGTGACAGCGACTGTATTTCTGTGGACAACTTCTGCGGTCTTGTAAGTATTGTACCGCAGAAGGGGGGATGGGCAACTCTGACCCTCACATACGATCAGGTGGTCGTGAAGATCCCTGTTGAGGTTTGTTGGAACAGCGGACATACCATGAAGGAGCCTGAGGTCATTTCCGAGCCTACGGAAGAACAGAACGGTGT
Organism: Faecousia sp.; assembly: GCA_045586205.1. Taxonomy (GTDB): domain Bacteria; phylum Bacillota; class Clostridia; order Oscillospirales; family Oscillospiraceae; genus JAZOXB01. The sequence goes on from JAZMZW010000143.1 coordinate 23,107, forward strand.
GACCCGTTATACCTGCGGTGTCTGCGGTGCTTATTATGAGGAACGCACCTGGCTCACCCCTCGTGTATTCGAGACCTTTAAGGATGTTTCCGAGCTGGACTGGTTCTGCAACGCTGTGCAGTTTGCAGTGGATCGGGGACTGTTTAACGGTGTGGCTGCCGATCGTTTCGCACCCAATGATGTAATGACCCGTGCCATGCTGGTGACGGTTCTGTACCGCTACAGCGGTGAAGCCGTGGCCTATGAGCCTGTTTTTGAGGATGTACCCGACGGAATTTGGTACTCTCAGGCAGTTACTTGGGCGGCAAAAAATGAGATCGTCAACGGTATGGGAAATGGGAAGTTTGCTCCCGACGGTACGGTTACCAGAGAACAGCTTGCCACCATCCTCTACCGCTATGCCAACAAGCTGGGGGCAGACACCTCCAAGAGAGATGAGCTGAACTTCCCCGATCTTGTAAATCTCAGCTACTGGGCAACAGAGGGTGTGCAGTGGGCCGTTGCCGAGGGTCTGATCCAAGGCAGCAGCTCCGGCGGTGTGGTACAGCTTCTTCCCACCCAAGGTGCTACCAGAGCTCAGGTCGCCACAATCCTCATGCGTTTCATAAAAAACATCAAGCTTCCCGACACCCCTACGGAATAAATTCCAAGGAACCGACATAATAAAACAGCTTTATTAGATCAGTATAAAATAAAGGGGCTGTCTCAAAATAAAATTTTCGGAGGCTGTCCTGCGGTGGCTCGCCACGAGCGAGTTATGCACAGATTGTTAGGTTTTTGTGCATAAAAAACGAAAATCCCCCTAAAAAAAGACACACCAAACCAAGGTGGTAG
>JAZMZW010000144.1:0-3202 GCA_045586205.1 Faecousia sp.
AAGAGGGAACGAGAGCGTAAGGGTATCGAAAGGAAATCGTTCAGCGCCTCTCCTCCGGTCGCTTCTTTGCTTACTTTCTTGTCGACACAAGAAAGTAAGGCCTCCGGCAGGAAGCAAAGTATTTCAGAGCCAACAAGGTAAGCGTATATCAACGTAACAAAGTCATTAAGAAACAGCAAGCCAAGAAGCCGTTTCAGAAGCACGCACTTCCTGCACCGGCAAGCTGAGGGCAGCTTGCCCTACGATCGGTGCATACTTCCGAAGACAAGCTAGGCAGTAATTGAAGTGCCATCAAAGTACTGGGAATGGTCGGTAACGAACAGGAAGTCCATATCCTCTGCCTTCTGTGCATAGGAATAGGCAGCATCTAAAGTGCCTGAGCCGTCGGAATACTCAGCGGTGTGTGAATGCAACACACCGAAGCGGAGTTTTCCCACCAAGCTTTTGATGAATTTCGTGAAGTTCGGATCAGGCTCATAGTTGCTTGGGATCAGCTTTTGGGGTTCGGGGGAGATATTGCCTGCGTGGGATTCTGTCGCCAAGGCCACTGTGGGGAGCAAGCCCACGAGCATTGCGACTGCCAGGATCAGGGTAAGAAGTCTTTTGCACGAAGTTCTCATAATACTCCTCCTTAAAATTTTTAGTTTTTGGGCCCATTGGCATTATAATCCACGGCGTGGAGATTCGCAACCGAAAAATCTAAGCTCCTGTGGAATATATACAAAATCAATCAGAAATGGAATACAAATTTCAGACATTTTTCCAAATGTAAATATTTTCACTTTTTTGCCCATTTTCTCTGAAAAACACCCTGTTTTCCCCTGTTTTTCCCGAATTTATCCCCGGAATAAAGGCTTGACAGGCTCTGTGAAACTGTGGTATAATTAGAAAATAATATAAAATCCGTAAGTATGCGAATTTTACACGATATTTCAAAAATACGAGGTGTTAGTTATGTTGACTTGGGCAGAAAATATAGCCAAGCAAATCATCGCTCGCAGACCCGATAAGGAAGAGTACGTCTGTGCCGCAGGCATCAGCCCCTCCGGCTCTATCCACATCGGCAATTTCCGTGACATCGCCACCAGCTTCTTCGTAGTACAGGCTCTCCGCGGTCTGGGCAAGAAGGCTCGCTTCCTGTTCAGCTGGGACGAGTATGACCGTATGCGTAAAGTCCCCGCCAATGTTGCCGCTGTCCGTGATGACATGGAGCAGTATGTCGGCAGACCCTATGTGGATGTCCCCAATCCCTTCGGCGATGCTCTTGGCGCAAAGACCTATGCCGAGTATTTCGAGAAGGAATTTTTGAATGCCTTCGGTGCTTTCGGCATCGACATGGACTTCCGCTATCAGGCACAGATGTACCGCAGCGGTAAGTACACCGAGCATGTTCTCCACGCTATGGAAAAGCGCAAGGAGATCTACGACGTTCTTTCCCGTCACCGCACCCAGGAGCCTACGGAAGAGGAGCGCAACGCCTTCTACCCCGCAAGCATCTACTGCGACTGCTGTGGCAGAGATACCACCAAGATCCTGTCCTACAATGACGAGACCAAGATCGCTACCTACCGTTGCGCCTGCGGTCACGAGGGCGAATTCAACTTCCGTGAGAACTTCAACTGCAAGCTCAGCTGGAAGACCGACTGGCCCATGCGTTGGATGTATGAGGGCGTAGATTTTGAGCCCGGCGGAAAGGATCATGCTACTCCCCACGGTAGCTATGACACCTCCAAGGATGTTGCCAAGGAAATTTTTGGCTACGATCCTCCCCTGTTCCAGGCTTATGAGTTCATCGGCATCCGTGGCACCACCGGCAAGATGTCCGGCTCCTCCGGTCTGAACCTGACTCCCGAAGCACTTCTGCGGATCTATCAGCCCGAAGTCATCCTCTGGCTCTATGCCAAGACCGAGCCTCTGAAGGCCTTCGATTTCTGCTTCGACGAGGGTATCCTCCGTCAGTACGGTGAGTTCGACCGTATGCTCAGCAAGTATCAGGACGGCACTGCCGACGAGCTTGTCAAGGGTATTATGGACTCCTGCCTCATTGCAGGCCGTCAGGTACAGCCCGTTCCCATGAGCCTGCTGGTGCAGATGGGTTCCGTGGTCAACTTCGACATTCCCCTGCTGGAAACCGTGCTGGAAAAGAACGGCACTCCCTATACCTATAAGCAGTTCAAGGACCGTCTGGACCGTGCAAAGTACTGGCTGGAAGCCTGCGCTCCCGATCAGGTCTACCGTCTGCGGGGTTGGAGAAACTGGGAAGACTTCAACACCCTCACCGAGGAGCAGAAGGCGGAGATCCAACTTCTCCACGACAAGCTCAAGGAGCGGGACTACACCCTCGACGAGCTGAACACCATGATCTACGCCATCCCCGTAGAGGTTCGCGGTGTGGAAATGAACGACAAGGAAAAGAAGAAGGTCCAGATGCCTTTCTTCAAGAATGTCTACCGTCTGCTCCTGAACCGTGAGCAGGGTCCCCGCCTGTACCTGTTCTTAGATGCTCTGAACAAGGAAGACTACCTCCACCTGCTGGACTTCTCCTATGCCCAGACCGAGGAAGAGAAGCTGGCCGATGAAAAGGCCAACGCGCCCGAGGAAGAGGAAGTGCAGGAGATCGTCTACGGCGATCCCGATCCCGTGGAGGACTTCAAGGACAACATCACTCTGGATGTGTTCAATACCATCGACCTGCGTGTTTGCAAAATCCTGAAGTGTCAGGAGATCCGCAAGGCTCGTAACAACTACAAGCTCACCCTCTTTGACGGCAAGGACAAGAGAGTCATTGTTTCCAGCCTGAAGGACTACTACAAGCCCGAACAGCTGGAGGGCAAGAAGATCATCGTCATTGCCAACCTTGAGCCCGCCCGTCTCACCGGTGTCACCAGCGAGGGCATGCTCCTTGCCGCCACCAACAACGCCTGTGGCTGTAAGGTCATCTTCGTAGACGATTCCGTCCCCGAAGGCACTGCATTGAGATAATGCGTCCCACAGCTTGATACCCTTTCCGAGTGCTGTACCGCCACCACGGTACGGCACTCTTTTTTCATTGAAAATTGGGCAAGTTGAACGTTGACAGCGGAAAACGGGAAGCTACCAATTTCGGTTTATCTAACTGGCGCGAGAGCGCCCAAGGCTCCCTTGTGTAAAGGGAGCTGTCAAAAATCTTCTGATTTTTGACTGAGGGATTGTTACCGCAGTA
>JAZMZW010000145.1:0-17878 GCA_045586205.1 Faecousia sp.
TTGGCATGGTTGATGGCCTCTACGGTCTGGGGCATGATGCCGTCGTCGGCGGCAACCACCAGAATGGCGATATCGGTACACATAGCACCGCGAGCGCGCATAGAGGTAAATGCGGCATGGCCGGGGGTGTCCAGGAAGGTAATGGGGCTACCGTTGATCTCAACGGTATATGCACCGATGTGCTGGGTAATGCCACCGGCTTCCCCGGAAGCGACCTTGGTCTGACGGATGGCGTCCAACAGACTGGTCTTACCGTGGTCAACGTGACCCATGACAACAACGACAGGGCTTCTGGTGACCAGTTCTTCCTCGGTATCCTCGTGGTCGTCGATCAGACGTTCCTCGATGGTGACAACGATCTCACGCTCGACCTTGCAACCCAGCTCGGTAGCTACGAACTCAGCGATATCAAAGTCGATGTTCTGGTTGACAGATGCCATGACACCGTTCTTAATGAGAACCTTGATCAGCTCAGCGGCGGTCTTCTTCATACGGGAAGCCAGCTCGCCAACGGTGATCTCATCGGGGATCTTGACGGTGAGGGGGGTCTTCTTGATGATCTCAAGCTGCAGACGGCGGAGCTTCTCCTGCTCCTCGTTACGGCGCTTGTTGCCGGGGCCTGCCTTCTTGTCCTGCTTCTTATTCTTGTTCTTGCCACCGATCTTCTGCTTACCGCCGGCGAAATTCTGTGCGCGCTCGGAGATCAGCTCGTCTACGCGATCATCGAAACGGTCTGCGTTAACGGTGACAGCCTTGGTATCCACAACGCGACGCTCACGCTTGCGCTGTTCCTCCTTGGGCTTCTGGGGGGCTTCCTGAGGCTTCGTCTCCTGAGGCTTATTTTCCTTCTGGGGGGCGGCCTTCTGTACAGGCTTTTCTTCCTTCTTGGGAGCAGACTTCTCCTCTGCAGGCTGTGCAGGCTTTTCTTCCTTCTTTGCCTGAGGAGCGACAGACAGAGCGTCCTGCAGAGACTCCACCTGACGTGCCTGGGTGATGTGGTCAAACAGGGCATTGAGCTGCTCATCCGTCAGAACCTGTGCATTGCTTCTGGGCTTGTCAAAATATTTGCCCAGAATATCCATAATTTCCTTGGGCTGCATACCGAAATCCGCAGCCACTTCCTTCACTCTATACTTCACAAAACTCATATAGCCACCTCCGTGTTACTTTTTCCCATGACGGACATTGTATCGATGTGCCTTTTCCTCTGCCCTGCGTTGTTCCACACGCTTGACACGCACATCCAAGTCCTCTAACAGCTGTTGATATTTCTCAGGTTCCCCAAGGGTCTTGACGAAGGCCTGTGCCAGACGGACATCCGTAATGGCACAAATGGCACAGCTTGTAGTGCCTAAGGCATCGCCTAACTCCTCTTTGGTAAAGGGAACGGTCAAAACCGGCTGTGATGTTCCCGCTACAAAGCTTTTTGCTCTGCGGACTGTGTGACCTCCGGCATCCTTGGACAGGATGATCAGCCTTGCACGGCTTGCACGAGCCTGAGCGCCCACAGTTTCTTCTCCATAAACGATGTTGCCGCCCTTGCGGGAGATAGACAGCAAGCCCAAACTTCTGTTATGCTCCATCTGTATGCGCCTCCATCTGCAACTGTAAGGTATCGTAAATCTCCTGAGGGATCTCCGCACCGAAGGCTCTGGACAGAGCTTTGGAACGGATCGCCCGTTTCAGGCACTCCCCGTTGGGACAAAGATATGCGCCGCGACCGGGAGCTTTTCCTCTGGAGTCAAGGGAAATATCCCCCTCCGGACTGCGAACCACACGGATCAATTCCCCCTTGGGCTTCATTTCCCGACAGCCAAGGCATTGCCGCATGGGTATTTTCTTCTGCATAGGGGATTCCCTCCTCCCTTATCTGTGATCCTTGAGAAAGAATTATTCCTCAGTGGGCAGTTCTTCCTGCTCAGCCTCGGGAGCTTCTTCCACAGCGTTTGCCTGAGACTCAGGCTTGATGTCGATCTTGCACTTGGTCAGATTGGCGGCCAGACGGGCATTCTGACCGGCCTTGCCGATGGCCAGAGACAGCTGATCATCGGGAACGATGACTCTGCATTCCTTGGTACCGGGAGTGTTGGTCACAGAAATAACATCTGCGGGAGCAAGTGCAGAAGCAACGAAGGTGCAGACATCCTCGGACCAGACAACAATATCCATCTTCTCTCCGCGCAGAGCATTGACAACTGCCGCAACACGGGAGCTGCGAGCGCCGACACACGCACCCACGGGATCGATGTTTTCTTCTGTAGCAAAGACAGCCAGCTTGGTGCGATCACCGGCCTCACGGGCGATGGCACGGATCTCAACCAGACCGTCCTTGATTTCGGGAACCTCGATCTCAAAGAGGTACTGAACCAGATTGGGATGAGTTCTGGAAACACAAATGCTGGAACGGCGAGCGGTACGGCGGACTTCCTTCACGCAGACCAGAACCTGATCGCCTACTTCGAAAGCGTCGTAGTCACCGGGCAGCTGCTCATTCTTGGGTAGCCAAACATTGGTACCCTCGGGGCCTTCACCGCCCAAACGGAGGGTCATATCCCCGGACTCGGGGTGCTTGTGAGTCAGGACAGTCCACAGAACTTCCTGCTCCTTGGAAGCGAACTTCTTATAGATCTTGTCACCCTCGGCGGAACGGAGTTCCTGAATGATGACCTGACGGGCATTCTGTGCGGCAACTCTGCCGAAGTTGCGGGTGTCGACCATCTCGACCTTGACGAAATCGTCCAGACCTACACGCTTGTCGATCTCGCGGGCCTTTTCCAGAGAGATCTCAATGCTGGGGGTCTTAACAGTCTCAACGACCTTCTTGCGCAGGTAGATCCGTGCGGGGGTACGCTCAATATCAACGCACAGCTCAGCGGCATCTACATTGAATTCCTTCTTGTAGGCCAGAGACAGAGCCTTTTCCAGACTCTTGATGATGTCCTCCATGGGGATGCCACGCTCTTTGACAAAGGCTTGCAGGGCGCCCAGGAAATCTTCTTTCTTTTCGTTCTTCTTCATTGTCGTATCTCCTTGATTATCGTAATAGACAGATCTATATTCTCTACGGGTGTTCTTTTTTAAAACTCGACTCTCAGTCGAACCAGAGCAATTTCTGCTTTTTCAAAGCGGAGCTCCTTGTCCCCCATGGTGATGATCACAGCGCCGTCTTCATAGCCGGCCAGGACACCGGGGAATTCCTTTGCTCCGTCCTTGGGACGGTAAAGCTTGACCATGACCGGTTCACCCATGAAACGGGCAAAGTCGGAGGGGCGCTTCAGGGTGCGCTCCAAGCCTGCGGAGCAGACCTCAAAGTGGTAGCTTTCGGGAATGGGATCTTTTTCATCCAGAATGGGATCTACCGCACGGGACACAGCCTCACAGTCATCAATGGTGATGCCGGTTTCCTTGTCGATGTACAGACGCAAGAACCATTCGCCACCCTCACGGACATATTCCACATCCCACAGGGAGCAACCGCAGGCCTCTACGATAGGCTGGGAAAACTGCCATACCTGTTCACTGATTTTCATAACAGCAACCTCTTTTCAATACAAAAGAGAGGAGCGAGCTCCTCTCTTTAGTAGTAATACTATAGATTGTCATTATTATAGCACTGTTTTTTCGGAAATGCAAGTGTTTTTTAAAACTTTTACGGGGTAATCGTTAAAAAATCGCTCCCCATAAGGCACATATCCTTTCAGCAGTACTCTACGGGGAGCTTTTGAGGGAGCATTCCATCGGCTTAACACATCCGTATTACACAGCCCTTTGTCACGAACTTTTTACTTGCCTTTTGGATTGACATTTGTTAGAATGAGAGTATCCGATCAAAAAGTTGGTGAATTATGAAACGGAATAAATTTCTTGGAAACAGCCTGTTGCTCATTGCCTCGGTGATTTGGGGCACGGCCTTTGTATTCCAGCGCAACGGCATGGACAATATCGGCCCCATTGCCTTCAATGCCGCCAGAACCACGCTGTCTGCCTTGGTGGTCGCTCCCATTGCTCTGTGGTGCTACAAAAAATCCGCTCCCACCGCTCCGGAGGAGCGCCGAGCCTATCTCCGTCATACCCTGGTCGGCGGTATTTTCTGCGGTATCTTTCTGGCTCTTGCCAGTGCCATGCAACAGACAGGGCTGATCTATACGGATGCGGGAAAGGGCGGATTCATTTCCTCCATGTATATGCTCCCCGTCCCCTTCCTGGGTTTGCTGTTGTTCCGCAAGCGGATCCAATGGACAGTCTGGATCTCTCTGGCCCTGGCTGTGGTGGGGATGTATCTGCTGTGCCTGTCCGGTGGCTTCCGTCTGGAGCGAGGTGACACTTTTATGTGTTTGGCCGCTTTGATGTTCAGCTTCCAGATCATGTGCTGTGACTACTTCGCCTCCAAGGGTGATCCCGTAGCCATTGCCACCATTCAGTTTGCCACTACGGCTGTGATCTCCTGGCCCGTATCCTTCTGTATGGAAAGCCCCACTGCAGAGGGTCTGCTGGGTGCGGGAATTCCCCTGCTGTACTGCGGTCTTATGTCCGGCGGTGTGGGCTATACCTTCCAGCTCATTGCACAGAAGCACACCGATCCCACACCTGCTTCCCTGCTCATGAGTCTGGAGGCGGTGTTTGCAGTCATTGCAGGTGCCATCCTCCTCCACGAGCGGATGCTCCCCAGAGAGCTTCTGGGCTGTGCCATCCTCTTCCTAGCTGTGATCCTTGTGCAGATCCCCCTTCCCGAAAGAAAATAATAATGCCTTCGCTCCCATAGAAACTATAGAAAAAGGCGTGACGGTTTTATGCAAAAGTCCGGCAAGCATTCTCCATTCCGGTCTCTTTTCCTGCAATTCAAAAAGCTTTTCCGCAAGCTTCTGGACAAAACTCATCTCCATAGTCCCCAAGTCCTCCCTCTGCCTATGACGGAAGATCCGGATCGGGCATCTTGGGACAAGCGCGATGTTATGATAGGCACTGTCCGCAGCGAGGAACAGCTTCAATATAATCTCAAAGAGCATTGTTACTATGTCCCCGGCAAGTTCTTGCCTAGGGAACGGCTTCCCCTTTCCTATATTGCACTTTTTGACTGGGATGAGGAGGGACAGCCTGCCATCCGTCTGTGGAGCAGGGTGCTGACCCACAAAGAGCTTCCCCGTGGGGAGATCCCTGTAGCCATGCGTCCTTATACGGAAGCCACAGAGCGGTACGATTATTTCACCGTAGAGCCCTGGCGGAAGCTTCCCCACAGACTCAGCATCGGGGACATCCAAAGAGGCAAGCCCCTTTTCACCCGTTCCTTCCTGCTGGAACACTGTCAAAACGCTTGGGAGCTGTTCCTCCCGGACTCCCCGGAGTCCTACAGACTGCTGGTTGCCATGAGGATGCTCCTTGACCAAGCAGACCGCCCCTGTGGCTATGCCCTCTCTCCAAGCAGAGCCCTCCTGTTGCAGAAAAACCGGCTGATCCTTACAGACAACCACGGCAAGCCCCTCGGCTCTGTGCCTCTGACCCTCTGCAACTCCGATCCCCGCAGTGCCTATCTCTGCCTAAAGCCCCTGCTCTCCCGAGAGCAAGGTGCATCCCGGACAGAAAGAACATCCTTGTGAGGTATTGTTATGACTCCCTTAGATATATTGCAAAGATATTTTGGATATGAAAGCTTCCGCCCCGGGCAGGAGGCTCTGATCCGTGGGATCTTAGGAGGCAGAGATGTCTTCGGTGTCATGCCCACCGGTGGCGGAAAAAGTCTGTGCTACCAAGTTCCCGGTCTTATGCTACCGGGCATCACCCTTGTGATCTCTCCCCTGATCTCTCTGATGCGGGATCAGGTTCTGGCGCTGAGATCCGCAGGTGTTCCTGCGGCCTACATCAACAGCACCCTCAGTTCCGCCCAGATGCAAACGGTATACCGCAACCTTCTGGCAGGACAGTATAAAATCGTCTATATTGCTCCGGAACGGCTGGATTACAGCGGTTTCCTCAATGTTCTTTCTCAGTTGCAGGTCAGCTTTCTGGCAGTGGACGAAGCTCACTGTATTTCCCAATGGGGACAGGATTTCCGTCCCAGCTATTTACGGATCGTGAATTTTCTGGAAGCCCTCCCCGTACGCCCGGTGGTAGGTGCGTTTACCGCCACTGCCACACAGCAGGTACGGGAGGATGTGGAGCGGATCTTGAAGCTCCGAGATCCTCTGCGTACCATCACAGGCTTTGACCGCCCCAATCTGCGTTTTGAGGTGCGGCATCCGGAGCAGAAAAACCGTGAACTTCTGGCACTTCTGGCTCGCCGTCGGGAGAAAAGCGGGATCATTTACTGCGCCACCCGTAAAAAAGTAGAAAGTGTCTGCGAGCTTCTGCTACAAAACAACTATGCCGCCACACGCTATCACGCAGGCTTGAGTGAGGAGGAACGGAGTCAAAATCAGGAAGACTTCATCCATGACCGCAAGCCCCTTATGGTTGCCACCAATGCCTTTGGCATGGGCATCGATAAGTCCAATGTAAGTTATGTGATCCACTACAACATGCCCAAAAGCATGGAAGCCTATTATCAGGAGGCAGGCCGTGCAGGTCGTGACGGCACAAAGGCGGATTGTATCCTGCTGTACAGCAATTCCGATGTGACCACCGCAGGCTTCCTGATCGACAATTCCACAGAGAACGAGGAGCTTGACCCGGAAACCAGAGAGCTGATCCGCCAACAGGACATGGAACGACTGCTCCGCATGGTAGGCTATTGCAAAAGCAAGGACTGCCTCCGTGGATATATTCTGGAATATTTCGGTCAGAATCACCCCAATGTCTGCGACAATTGCAGTAATTGCTCCGGCGAATTCGCAGAGGTGGATGTGACCCGTGAGGCGCAGATGATCTTGTCGTGCATCAAGCGGATCCATGATAAGCTGAACTACCATGTGGGCGTCGCTCTGGTAGTAGGTGTATTGAAGGGAAGCAGGAACAAACGGATCGAAGAGCTGGGGCTGAACAAGCTCAGCACCTACGGTCTCCTGAAAAAAGCCGAACGGCGATCCATCCGTGCAGTGATCGGTCATCTGGAGTCGGAGGGTGTACTGTTAACGGAGCATAACCACCAAACTCTGCGGATGACTCCCAAAGCCTCTGCCATTCTGTATCAAGGCCAGACTGTCCTCATGCGAGTTCCCAAGGAAGAAGGGGAAGAAAACGCCCCTGCAACAGCTTCCGTCCCGGACGAAAGCCTTTACAACAGACTGCGGGCTCTTCGTGGAGAACTGGCACGGCAAGCACATATGCCCGCCTACCTGATCTTCTCCAACGCTACCTTGCAGGACATGGCAAGAAAACAGCCCACCACCATGGCGGCCTTCAAAACCGTCTCCGGTGTAGGCGAAGCCAAAGCCCTGAAATACAGCGCTCCCTTCCTGAAAGTCATCAAAGACTACCTCAACAAAGACTAAAAAATCATCCCGTATATCCATGTGATACACGGGATGATTTTTATGCGCATTTATACTCGGGCTTGCACTCTCTTAACCCGGAATATGATCATCCGATCTAAGTCCACATCTCGGAAGGAACAGGGAATTCCTCCACGAATCGTTCCTCATTAAAGATATCCTGAGACTCCAGCAGATAGGCACGGCAGGGAGCGCCCTCCAAGCCTGCAAGGTTCAGGGGGACGGCGTGGAGAGTGTAGTGGCCTTCGGGAATGTTCCCTAAGCAAATCCCTTCCAGAAGGACGATCTGCCGTGACAGGAGGAGCTTGTGGACTGCCATAGGGGCATCCTCCGGACCTACGGACTGGCTCTCATTGCCCAAGAGAAGCAGATCGGAGTCTGCAAAGACCCTTGCGGCCTCCTCTGTGACGGTCAAGTCTCCGGCAAGCAGAACTCTCTGTGCCGTACCTCTGCGGTGCAAGATCTCTCTTGCTTGGACTTCCGTAAGGTCGCCCTCATAGCGTCCCAGAAAGCAGTCTCCCACAAAGACCGTCAGCGGAATCTGCTCCACAGTCTTTCCCCCTTGGAGAAAGTGGGCGGGCGTATCGATATGTGTCCCGTTATGGGCGCACATGGAAAAGCTGTGGAGTTCATACACTTCTCCCCTTTCCATGGAAGAAAGGCATTGCTTTTCCGGCTTGGGATCTCCGGGATATACCCGGCAGGAGAAGACCTCCTGCGAAATATCATAGATCTTCATAGACTCTCCTCATGGATGATCCCTGTCTTACAGCACCATGAGCAGAGTGCCGATGCCGATGAGAACGCAACCGATAATGGACTTGGGAGTAAATTGCTCATGCAAGATCACTGCCGCCAAAATCATGGTGATGATGACACTGAGCTTGTCAATGGGAACGACCTTGGAGGCCTCTCCCATTTGCAGCGCCTTGTAGTAGCACAGCCAGGAAGCGCCCGTAGCCAAACCGCTGAGGATCAGGAAGATCCAGCTCCGTCTGCTGATCTCCGTAATGCCACCTTGGGTATTGGTGATGAAAACCATGCCCCAAGACATAATCAAAACCACAAAGGTACGGATGGCAGTTGCCAGATTGGAGTTCACTCCGTCGATACCGATTTTTGCAAGAATAGATGTGAGGGCGGCAAACACCGATGCCCCCAAAGCAAGGATCAACCACATATATATTTCTCTCTTTCTTGGTTTACATAATAATTCATCATATAAACTACAAACTCGTTTCTCACAAGACATTCCCATGTAGAAGCTGTACTATTATCTTACCACATCCCGTCCCGATCCGCAAGACTTTACTTGCAATTTCATCTCTTCTATGTTACCATACAACTATCCCCATACCACAGAAAAAGGAGGCACATTATGAGCCCTGCCATTAAAAAAATCGCAGACAATATGGACAAACGCAACACCTACGCCCGTTGTATGGAGCGGCATAACGAGTCTATGAAACATGAGTTCTTTCTGGAAGCCATTATGATCGACTACGCCATGTTGGAAGACCGTTTATCCGCCCTTCTGGTATGTCTGAAAATTGCCATAGAAACAGAAGACGGGTTGCTGATGAGTCCCCTTATTTCCCCCGAAGCTACCGCGCTGTTAGGTATGCGTTCAAAAACCATAGCAGAGTTGGGGCTCGATCCCGAAACGGTTCAATTATATGGTGGGGATCCCGAAAGATTGGTTGCAAAACTCAACAATATCACAACCGGAAAGTTGGATCTCATCAAAAACATCCACAAAATCTCCGATTCTAAACTAAGCCGTATCCCCGACGACACTTCCCGTTTGTATATCGTTGCCGCAAAAAACACCCTGATTGCTTTGAATGAAAAATATCAGCTCCGCGCCCTTTTAGTCTCCATCAGAGAGTGGTGCGCTGTCCGCAATGAATACGTACACGCTCTGCTGAACAAAAATTACAAATCCTTAATGAAGGAAATCGGAACACGTGCGAAACAGGGCAAAGACTACGCACGTGAAGTAGACAAAGCTGTACAATTAGTCCGACGGAGACACTCCAAAACCCCGGAGTAATTTTTTGATACACAAGTGAAAGGATGACAAGCCATGTTTGAGAATAAAGTCGTAGTGATCACCGGCGGTGCCCGTGGGATCGGCAAATGCATTGCGGAGGAATTTCGAAAAGAAGGCGCCCACGTCTGTGTCATTGACAGAGTAGAGGGCAATCATTATGTGGGTGACATTGGAGAAAAGGTCACCTTGGAGGACTTTGCCTATGAGGTCATCCAAAAATACGGCAAGGTGGACGTGCTGGTCAACAATGCGCCCCCTGCCTTTAAGGGCATCGATCTGTGCAGTTATGAGGAATTCCGGTATTCCATGGCAGTGGGAGTTATTGCGCCCTTCTACCTGAGCAAGCTTTTCGCCCCACATTTCGCCCCCGGAGCAAGTATTATCAATATCTCTTCCTCCCGTGACCGCATGAGCCAGCCTCAGAGCGAAAGCTATACCGCCGCCAAGGGTGGGATCGCCGCCCTGACCCACGCATTAGCCGTGAGCTTTGCGGGGAAGGTACGGGTCAATTCTGTTTCCCCCGGTTGGATCGACACGGATTACACCGTATATGAAGGCCCCGACGCCACCCAACAGCCCGCCGGCCGTGTGGGTAACCCTATGGACATTGCCAACATGGTGCTATTCCTGGCCTCGGACAAAGCCGGCTTCATTACCGGCGAAAACATCTGCATCGACGGCGGCCAAACCCGCCTCATGATCTACCACGGCGACCACGGCTGGAGTCTGAACTCGGAAGCGTGATCCGACTCCCTGCAAAAAACGCAGGCGTAGAGTGGGGGGGAAGTGATGCACACCTGCGGTGCGTGATGTCGCTTCGCAAGTGATGCACGCCTTCGGCGCGTGATGTCGCTATGCTAGTTGAGGTATCACTTATCACTCATAACTCATCACTTAAAAAACATCCCCCCGGGGGGCTTGTGCCCTTCGTGGGGATTTGCTATAATACGCTCACAAGAACTTTAGTGTAATAAAAGGAGATTGCCCATGAAGAAGTTTTTTGCTCTGCTCCTTGCGCTCTCCCTCTTGCTGAGCCTGACGGCTTGCGGTGGTGCAGAGGCACAGGACAACACTCTGGTCTACGGTTCCGGAGACTATGATTCCATTAACCCCATTATGAACGAGCACTGCGAGATCAAGCATCTGCTCTTTGACAGTCTGGTCAAGCGTGACGGAGAAGGCAAGCTGGTAGAGAGCCTTGCAAAGTCCTGGACTTACGACGCAGAGACTATGACCTATACCTTCCAACTCCGTGAGGATGTGAAGTGGCATGACGGCGAAGCCTTCACCGCCGAAGATGTCAAATTCACCATTGAAGCCATTATGAACCCCGACAACGGCTCCGAGAACTACCCCAACTACGAAGAGGTTTCCGCCATCAACATCCTGTCCGATACGGAGATCGCCTTTATCCTGTCCGAGCCTAACTTCGCATTTTTGGATTACATGACCATGTCTATCCTGCCGGAGCACAAGCTGCAGGGAGAGGATATGTGGGAATCCGACTACTTCAAGGCTCCCAGCGGCACAGGCCCTTATAAGCTGGAAAGCTGGGATGTGGGTCAGGCTATCACCATGGTGAAGAATGAGGATTACTTCGCAGGTGCCGCCAAGATCGACACCGTGATTTTCAAGATCGTCACCGACGATACCGCCAAGGCTCTGCAGCTGAAAAACGGCGAACTGGATCTGGCACAGGTCACCCCCAAGGATGCAACCACCTTTGAAGGTGCGGAAGGCCTGAAGATCTACGACATGGCAACCGCAGACTACCGTGGCATCCTCTACAATTTCTGGAACGAATACTGGCAGAACAATGCCGATCTCATCCCTGCCATCAGCTATGCCATCGACCGTCAGGCTATGGTAGATGCAGTGCTTCTGGGTCAGGGCTTCACCGCCTACAGCCCCATTCAGCTGAACAAGTACAACTATGACGGGGTAGAGCAGTACAGCTACGATCCCGCAAAGGCTGTAGAGGCTCTGGAAGCCGTGGGCTGTGAGAAGGATGCAGAGGGCTATTGGTGCCGTAACGGGGAGCGCATCAGCTTCACCATTAACGCCACCCCCGGTGACCAGGTCCGTATTGACATGGCACAGATCGCCGCCCAGCAGTTGCAGGAGATCGGTCTGGATGTCAAGGCCAACGTCCCCGCAGAGGGCATCGATTGGGGCGGACAGGAATGTTGCATCATCGGTTGGGGTTCTCCCTTTGATGCAGATGACCACACCTACAAGGTCTTCGGTACCGACAAGGGTGCAAACTACTCCGGCTACTCCAATACCGATGTGGACAACTACCTGACCCTCGCCCGTCAGACCGAGGACGAGGCAGAGCGTGCAGAATACTACAAGCAGTTCCAGATCGCCATGGCACAAGCCCCTGCCTATACCTTCTTCTGCTACATTGACGGCATCTTCGTCGCCGACAGCCGACTGGCAGGCATTGACGAAAGCACCGTCCTGGGCCATCACGCCGTAGGCATCTTCTGGAACATCACCGACTGGACTCTGTCTTAACAGCAAGCTTCGGCAAAATACAGAACGCTCAACATGCGCAAAAGCCCCTACGAAAGATAGGTTGCGTTGTGTAGCTGCCTGCTTTGGATCGAAAGTCGGGATATCGTTTCATACATGAATAAGGGGTCGGTAACCGACCCCTTATTCCGATATTCCTTCATAGACAGATGTGCGGGGAATTCCGTGTATCTGTGTGTGAAGGAATGAAGCTTTTATAGATAGGAAGACATATTATGAGCGAATTGTTGAAAATCGAGCATCTGTCCGTGAATATCCACGGTCACGGTGGGACGGTGCAGGCTGTCCGTGATGTGAGTTTTACAGTAAAGCCCGGAGAAGTTCTTGCCATTGTGGGAGAATCCGGTTGCGGAAAAAGCATCCTTTGCAAATCCATCATGAAGCTCCTGCCCAAGTCCGCAAAGATCGAAGGCGGACGGATCCTTGCCAACGGGGTGGATATCACCAAGTATTCCGAGAGGGATATGCGTAAGCTCCGCGGGAAGCTTTTCTCCTTTGTATTCCAAGATCCCATGACCGCCCTGAACCCCACCGTACCCATAGGCAAGCAGATCGCAGAGGCCATTGAAGTGCATCAGCCCAAGCTGTCCGGGGAGGAGGTCTACAACAAGGTCATTTCCCTCATGGAACTGGTGGGTATCCGACTGCCTCATGAATTTTACAAGCAGTATCCCTACAATTTCTCCGGGGGTATGCGCCAGCGCAGTGTCATGGCCATTGCCTTAGCTTCCGAGCCCAAAATCTTACTGGCAGACGAGCCTACCACCGCCTTGGATGTGACCATTCAGGCGCAGATCTTGGACTTGCTGAAAATGATCCAAGAGAAGCTTGGCACATCCACCGTATTGGTGTCCCATGACTTAGGTGTGGTTGCCCGTGTTGCGGATCGGGTCGCTATCATGTACGCAGGAAAGATCGTGGAGATCGGCACAGCGGAGGAGATTTTTTACGATCCCCGTCATCCCTACACTTGGGGCTTGTTGCAGACCCTCCCCGCCCTAAACAAGGGAAAGGATGAACTGAAGCCCATCCCCGGTATGCCTCCCACACTGATCCATCCCCCCAAGGGAGATGCCTTTGCCTATCGGAACGAGTATGCCTTGGAGATCGACTATCACCAAGAGCCTCCCCTGTTCCAAATCAGCGACACCCATTATGCCGCCACCTGGCTCTTAGATCCCAGAGCTCCGAAAATCACTCCGCCTGTAGGAGGGAAAAGCCATGTCTGAGATCTTACTGGATGTACGGCATCTGAGCCATTATTTCAAATTAAGCAAGCACACCGCCATTAAGGCCGTGGATGATCTGTCTTTCCGGATGCACAAGGGGGAGATCTTCGGACTGGTGGGAGAATCCGGTTGCGGAAAGTCCACCGTAGCCCGCTGCCTCATGAATATTTACCGCCCCACAGAGGGACAGATTTTATACAAAAACATCAATGTCTGTGACCGCAGGGAATTCAAACAGCACCACAGACAGTTGGAGGCGGAACGGCAGATTATTTTCCAAGATTCCTCCTCCAGCCTCAATCAGCGGATGAAGGTTGCGGAGATCATAGCCGAGCCTCTGTCCATCCACCGCAGGAAGCCTCCCAGAGGCACACTGCGAGAGGAAGCCGCCTTCCAGCTCCGCTATGTGGGCATGGAGGAAAGTTATCTGGACAAATATCCCGGAGAGCTTTCCGGAGGCCAGCGTCAAAGAGTTGCCATTGCCAGAGCCCTGTCTATGGAGCCGGAGCTTCTGGTGGCGGATGAGCCTATTGCCTCTCTGGATGTATCCATTCAGGCACAGATCGTCAACCTCTTCAAGCATTGTAATCGGGATCACGGCTGTTCCATTCTCTTCATTGCCCATGACCTGTCTATGGTGGAATATCTCTGTGATCGAGTGGGGGTCATGTACTACGGCAAGCTGGTGGAGTTAGCCCCCACCGGGGAGCTGTATGCCAATCCTCTGCACCCCTATACCCAAGCCCTCCTGTCTGCCATTCCCATCCCCGATCCCCTTGCAGAGAGGAACCGGAAGCATCTTGATTGGGAGAACCTGAGCTTCAGCAGGAGCGGTATATGGACCGAGGTCTCCCCGGGACATTTCGTCCTGCGAGAGGAGGAAGGTCTATGAAGAAAAATCCCTTTGTCTATTACGGAAAAAAGCTTTGCATTTTCCTTTTTAGCGTATTATTCCTTTCCCTTACGGTATTTTATATCTCCCGCATTGCCCCCGGTGATCCCCTCATGAGCTATTACGGAGAGCGTGTGGAGAAAATGTCCGTAGAGGAAAAGGACCTTGCCAGAGAAAAATTGGGACTGAACGATCCCATTCACACCCAGTATATCCGTTGGATGGAAAATGCCCTGCGGGGAGACTTCGGCATCTCCTTTAAGTACAAGCAAGATGTTACCGAAGTGATCCGTCTGCGTATGGGGAACACCCTGATTTTAGGTGGGATCGGCTTCGTGCTGACCTTCTTGGGGGCCTTGGGTCTGGGGCTCCTGTGTGCATGGAAAGAGGACAGCCTCTTGGATCGCATTCTCTGTAAGGGGGGCACGGTTCTCAGCTGTATTCCGGAGTTCTGGCTGTCTCTGGTGCTGATCCTGATTTTTGCCGTTTCCCTGCATATTCTCCCCAGTAGCGGAGCCTATGATGTGGGACGGAAGCAGGATATCCTCAACCGCGCGGAGCATCTAATCCTGCCTCTAACAGTGGTGGTTTTGGAGCATCTGTGGTACTATGCCTACATGATCCGCAACAAGCTCTTGGAAGAGACCCGTGCGGACTATGTGCTTCTTGGAAAATCCAAGGGACTGAGTAAGAAGCAGATCCTTTTGGGACACTGTTTACGGAATATTATGCCCACCTATATCAGCATTATGGCCATCTCCGTGCCCCATGTTTTAGGCGGGACTTACATTGTGGAGAAGGTCTTCAGCTACCCCGGTCTGGGTACTCTGAGTTTTGAAAGTGCCCAGTATCACGACTACAATCTACTTATGCTCCTGTGTATGATCACGGGGATCTTAGTGATTTTCTGCAACCTTCTGGGGCAGATCATCAACGAGCGGATCGACCCCAGACTGAAGAACACGGAGATCGTGGAAACAACGGAGGTGACCTTGGTATGAGTGAACAAGACCTCTTTACCCAAGTGGGCATCCGTCCCGAGGAACCCCGCCCCACGGAGAAGAAAAAGCGGGAGAAAAGCTTCCCCCTGATTTCCGTGATCCTACTGTGTCTGATCCTCCTGTGCTGTATGTTTGCAGAGCTTCTTATGACCAAGGATCCTACCTACATGGATCTGGAAAATTGCAATATTGCCCCCAACGGAGAATTTCTCTTCGGCACCGATACTCTGGGACGGGATATTTTCTCCGGCATCTGGTACGGCGGGCGGATCTCTGTGACCATCGGTTTCCTTGCCACCCTGATCTCCACGGTGATCGCTGTGATCTACGGCTCTTTCAGCGGTGTGGCTCCGGCGTGGCTGGATGCGCTACTGATGCGTTTTACGGAGATTTTTCTCAGTGTCCCCGGACTGCTCTTGGTGCTGTTCTTGCAAGCGATCTTGGGAGAGGCAAGCATCCTCACCCTGTCTATTGTCATCGGTGTTACAAGCTGGGCAAGCATCGCCAAGGTCATCCGCACAGAGGTACGGCAGATCCGCAACAGTGAGTACGTGGTAGCCTCCCGCTGTATGGGCGGTGGCTTCTTCCACATTCTGTGCAAGCACCTGACCCCCAACTTCCTTGCCGCCATTATGTTCATGGTGGTCATGAATGTCCGTGGGGCAATCGGCTCCGAGTCTACCCTGAGCTTCATGGGTATGGGTCTGCCTTTAGAGGTCATTTCCTGGGGCAGTATGCTCAGCCTTGCAGAAAAGGCTCTGCTGACCAAGTCTTGGTGGATCATCCTGATCCCCGGCACTTTCCTTGTGACCCTGCTGATCTGCCTGACCAATGTCGGCAACTATTTGAGAAAAACCGCAGGTCGGAAGGAAAGCAACCTCTAAAAGGAATGGACAATGCCTTGCGGAATTGAAAATTATGAAACAGCCTTCGACCGCAAAAAGTCGGAGGCTGTTTTTTCGGATAAAATTGCTTCGGCAAAGCAGTGTGTATGGTTCGAGGAATATATGCAAGGGAGGGCCTCTTTGCAGAGACCCTCCCGGATTATTTTAGATTGGTTTCGGTTTCTATGGGGATCAGCTCATGAAGAAGGCTCTTGCGCTGTCGGAGTAGGCGAAGAGAGCCTTACACAGAGTCAGCAGATCGTCCTTCTTGTTGTTGCCGTAGGTGTCTGCACTGTAGCGCAGAGTAGCGGATACGGGGGTATTCCCTGCATAGATCTGTACGGAAACCACTTCTCTCAGCTCGGAGGCTTCCAGCGCATCCAAGGTGAAGGAATAGAGAATGCCGTTGTTGCTGTAGTCCTCGGGATTCTTGAGGATCAGTTCCACATTCTCCCCGTTCAGATCCTTGTAGCTGACATGGAGTTCCAGTTCGGACAGATCTCCCTCATAGTTAGAGCCGATGAAGATGAACTTCAGACATACCTTGGAGTCCAGCTCCAGACCCTTGCCTGCCCAGGTGATCTTGGCATCGGGAAGGTCGTTGAGAACCTCATTGGTGCTACCGAAGGTCACAGCCTCTGCATCGGACAGATAGGCTCTGTGAGCCTCGGTCATTCTGCCGTCTACGAGATCATCTGTTCTGTAGCCCTTGAAGATCTGAGCCTTTGCACCGTAGCGCAGGAGATCTGCACACAGGGTCTTCAGGCTTTCGGGAGCGGCAGTGCCGTTCAACTGGGCATAAGCATAGTTGCCGACGCTGTAGCTGTCCAAGGAGGAATAATAGGGCTGACCATCCTTCGTGCCGTGAAGCACTGCAGAGGTCACATCGTTCATCTGCACAGCCGTCAGACCGTTCAGAGTGAAGTAATAGAAGTATTCCTGCTCCACAGGCTCAATGCGGATCTTCTCTGTGCCCACATACTCATTGCCCACATAGCTTTCCACGGTGCATTCCACATAAACCGTACTCATATCATAGCCTTGGAGCAGGCTCTTGAGTACCATGTAGTTCACGGAAATATCGCTTGCCAGATTCAGGCTGTGGTTCAGCTTGAAGGAAGGCTCAAGGATAGGCTCTTTGATCTCCTTTGCACCGCAGACACAGCTTCCCTCGGTGTATGCATGGAGAGCTTCCTCAGCAAGGTCGCATCTGTCACAGCCCACGCTGTGCTTTTCGCCGTTGAGTTCTGCGTAAATGTAGCTGTGACCCTCTGCAGGAATAACCTCCTGTGCAGTCAGGACAGCATTACAAGCAGAGCAGTGCTTGCCTTCCGTCAGACCGGTGGCGGTGCAGGTGGGAGCGACGGCAGAGTCAATGACCTCTGTATGACCGGTGGCGGGGATGACCTCCCGGGCAGTCAGCACCACACCGCAGGCAGAGCAGTGCTTGCCCTCTGTCAGACCGCTTGCGGTACAGGTGGGAGCGACGGCAGAGACAATGACCTCTGTGTGACCCTTGGCAGGGATGACTTCCTGGGCGGTCAGCACCACACCGCAGGTAGAGCAGTGCTTGCCTTCCGTCAGGCCGGTGGCGGTACAGGAGGAAGCTGCAGCAGAGTCAATGACTTCTGTATGTCCCTTGGCAGGGATGACGGTCTGCGCAGTGATGACCAGACCGCAGACGGAGCAGGACTTACCTTCCGTCAAACCGCTTTCGGTACAATTGGGCTCAGTTGCGGGAAGGGTCACCACAGTGTGATCTCCCTTGGGCACAACCTCAGTCTTCTCCTTGCCACAGTAGATACATCTGTAGAGGCACAGACCATCTTCCTTACAGTTGGGCTCTTTGGTGTAAGT
>JAZMZW010000146.1:0-43973 GCA_045586205.1 Faecousia sp.
TGTGCTGTATTGAAAGTCACACAAGTCTGCCGCTTCGCGGAGGTTAAGCTGGGGTAGCGAAGGGTCAGACACGGAAGTGAATGACAGTCCGGTGGACTGTCAGAGCCGTGTCCTGACCGAGCCGCAGTGAGACCGGCTTGCCCTACGGTTAGCGTGTACGTTTATATGCTGTTTTCCGTCCCTGTAGTGCCTGCATCAACCATCAGCGAGGTGAAAGATTATTTTCGTAGGTAGGGGCTTGCAAATTAGTGCCTCCCTCTGATGAGGGAGGTGGGCGTAGCCCGGAAGGAGAGAAAAAAGCCGAAGGTCTGTACGATTGGTCGTGAATTCGTACAAGCTTGGAAGCTTTTCTCTCCTTCAGTCGCTCCGCGACAGCTTCCTCGTCAGAGGAAGCCACCGGACGGTAGTACCTACCTTTGACTTGGGCTTTTTTGACGAATGTGCCTACAGTGCTGGTCAGTGATGGTTGCTACTTTGTTGATTGATAGTCTTTTCAATTACGGAACCTTTCCACTGTCCACTATCAACTGTCAACTCCGGCTCATTGTCCATTCACGGCCTGTTCTTGTTTGTTTATAATTTTGCCAAAAAAGCCTTGCATATGTGAGGTGTTTGTGGTATAATTGTCGGGAATGGAATACAAAAGGCTATGATCGGGTTGTCGCTTGTTCGGACACAGTTCAGAGAGGGCAGGGTTGCTGTGACTGCCTCTGTGGGACAATGTGGGCTTTCCCCCGGGAGCTGCTGCTTGAACGGGTGTGATTTCACCTCAGTAGGGACAGACGGGTGACTCCGTGATCGGTCAGAGTGCGTGGGAGTTTTTCTCTCCTGCGAAGGCGGGTGGTACCGCGGAAGCTTCGTCTTTCGTCCCTCTGTGTGGACGGGAGGCTTTTTTTATTCTTTGTTAACTATGCAAAAGGAGATATACTATGAAACAACAACTGGAACAGATCAAGGTTACAGCTTTGGATGCCATTGCCAATGCCTGTGATGCCGCCGCTCTGGATGCCGTCCGTGTAGGCGTTCTGGGCAAGAAGGGTGAGCTGACTGCTGTGTTGAAGCAGATGGGCAAGCTCTCCGCTGAGGAGCGTCCCGTTATGGGTCAGATCGCCAATGCCATCCGTGCAGAGGTGGAATCCGCTCTGGAAGCCCGCAAGGCTGATCTCAGCGCTCTTGCACTGGAGAAACAGCTGGCAGAGGAAGCTCTGGATGTAACCATCCCCGGCAAGAAGATCGAAATGGGTCATCAGCATCCTATGAACAAGGTTCTGCAAGAGGTCAAGGAGATCTTCATCGGCATGGGCTATCAGATCGTAGACGGTCCCGAAGTGGAAGAAGCCGCTTACAACTTCACCCGTCTGAACATTGAAGAAGGCCATCCCTCCCGTGATCGCAGTGATACCTTCTACTTCAAGGACGATGATTCCGTCCTCCTCCGTACACAGACCAGCTCCGTGCAGATCCGTGTGATGGAGAATATGCAGCCTCCCATCCGTGTCTTAGCTCCCGGCCGTGTGTTCCGTAAGGACGAGGCCGATGCTACCCACTCCCCCATGTTCCACCAGATCGAAGGTCTGGTCGTTGACGAGGGCATCACCATGGCCGATCTGAAGGGCGCACTGGAAACCCTCATCAAGCGTCTGTATTCCGAGAACGCTGTTTGCCGTTTCCGTCCCCACCATTTCCCCTTCACCGAGCCCAGCTGTGAAGTCGATATGCAGTGCTTCAAGTGCGGCGGTAAGGGCGAGATCGACGGTCAGGTCTGCTCCACCTGCCATGGCGAGGGCTGGATCGAGCTTCTGGGTGCAGGTATGGTTCACCCGGAGGTTCTGGAAAACTGCGGGATCGATTCCAAGAAGTACTCCGGCTTTGCCTTTGGCATCGGTCTGGAGCGTATGGCAATGGGCAGACTGCGTTTCAATGATCTTCGACTGATCTTCGAAAACGATGTCCGTTTCCTGTCCCAATTCTAAGGAGGTGCCTGTATGAAGCTGAATAGAAAATGGCTCCATGAGGAATTTGTTGATCTTTCTCATGTTTCCGATAAAGAATATGTTGAAACCCTGACTGTTGCAGGTCAGAAGGTGGAAACCTACGAGCGTATGGATGCCGAGATCAAGAATGTTGTCGTAGGCAAGGTTCTGTCCATTACCCGTCACACCAACTCCGATCATATGTGGGTCTGCCAAATCGATGTGGGCAAGGAAGAACCCGTACAGATCGTCACCGGCGCACAGAATGTGAAGGAAGGCGACTTAGTCCCCGCTGCGCTCCACAATTCCTATCTCCCCGGCGGGATCAAGATCACCAAGGGCAAGCTCCGCGGAGAGGTTTCCTGCGGTATGCTCTGCTCCATCAACGAACTGGGTCTGACCCCCCACGACGAGCCCGAGGCTTGCGAGGACGGCATTTGGATCCTGAACAACGAAGACTGCAAGGCCGGTGATGACATCAATCTGGTCATCGGCAACGACGATACTGTGGTAGATTTCGAGATCACCAACAACAGACCCGACTGCTATTCCATCATCGGTCTGGCCCGTGAGTCTGCCGCCGCCTTCAATCTGCCCATGAAGCACCACGAGCCCGTGGTCAAGGGGGGTTGTGAGGGCAATCTTCTTGACATGATCGACGTAGAGGTTCCCGCAGAGGAGCTGTGCCGCCGTTACAGCGCCCGTATGGTGCGTAATGTGAAGATCGCTCCCTCCCCCAAGTGGCTCCGTCAGAGACTGCGCGCCAACGGTGTCCGTCCCATTAACAATATCGTTGACATTACCAACTATGTCATGCTGGAGTACGGCCAGCCCATGCATGCCTTTGACTACCGCTATATCTCCTCCAAGAAGATCGTTGTCCGTGAGGCTGTAGAAGGCGAGACCCTCATCACTTTGGACGGCGTAGAGCGGAAGCTGACTCCCGGTATGCTGGTCATTGCCGACGGCGAGAAGCCCATCGGTCTGGCAGGTGTCATGGGTGGTGAGAATTCCGAGATCGTAGACGATACTGTGGATGTGGTCTTCGAATCCGCAAACTTCGACGGCACCTCCATCCGTCAGACTGCTCTGGCTCTGGGCCTGCGTACCGAGTCCTCCGGCAAGTTTGAAAAGAACATTGACCCCATGCTCACTGTCCCCGCCGTCAACCGTGCTTGCGAGCTGGTAGAGCTTCTGGGCGCAGGTGAGGTCATGGACGGCATGATCGACATTCTGAACTACATCCCCGAGCCCCGTACCATGGAGCTGGAGGTTGACCGCATCAATGCTCTGCTGGGCACTGAGATCTCTCAGGAGGATATGGTAGATTATCTCCGCCGTCTGGAGATCCCTGTGGAAGGCACCACCATTTCCGTTCCCTCCTTCCGTCCCGACCTGCGGATCATGGCTGACATTGCCGAGGAAATCGGCAGACTGTACGGCTATAATGTGATCCCCACCACCACCTTCCGTGCAGAGACCGCAGAGGGCGGCTATACCGGTACTATGGTGAAGGAAAATCTGGCAGGCTCTCTGTGCCGTAGCCTTGGCTACAGCGAGATCCTCAGCTACTCCTTCGTGTCTCCCAACATTTTTGACATGATCCGCCTGCCCAAGGATTCCCCCCTGCGAAATACCCTGAACATCCAGAACCCTCTGGGCGAGGACACCTCTGTTATGCGTACTGTGGCTCTGCCCTCTATGCTCAGCGTTCTCAGCCGTAACTATAACTATCACAATGCCGATGTAAAGCTCTATGAGCTGGCAAAGGTTTACCTCCCCGTACAGGGCAGAACCCTCCCCGCAGAGCCCAAGCGTCTGGTGCTGGGTTGCTACGGCAAGGAAAGTGACTTCTTCACCCTGAAGGGCGAGATCGAATACATTCTGGAAGGTCTGAACATCCCCGCCGCCCGTTACGAGGCTGTGAAGGATCATCCCTCCTACCATCCCGGCCGTTGCGCCAAGCTCAGCATTGAGGGCATCGAGATAGGTATCTGCGGTCAGGTACATCCTCTGGTCGCCAAGAACTACGACATGGACACCGCTGTCTATGCCGCAGAGCTGGATTTCACCGCTCTGACCACCCTCATCCGTGACAACAAGACCTATGTTCCCCTGCCCAAGTATCAGGCCGCTACCCGTGACATCGCTGTGGTCTGTGACGAGGCTGTGACCGTTGCTCAGCTCAGCGATGTGATCCGCGCCAACGGCGGTAAGCTCCTGCGGAATGTGGAGCTCTTCGACATCTACCGTGGCAAGGGCATTCCCGAGGGCAAGAAGAGCGTTGCCTTCTCCCTGACCCTCCGTGCCGATGACAAGACCCTGACCGACGAGGACGTCAATCCTGTCATGAAAAAGATCCTGGCTGATCTGGAAGCCAAGCTTTCTGCCACTCTTCGTTAAATTGTAACCAAATTGTTTTCGGATTTCCCTTTACTTTCACCCAATTTTCGGGTATGATATACGAAAAGAGCAAAGGAGGTCTGCGTTATGGATCACAATACCATTAAATTCAGCACCGTTGTAGAAAGCACCGAAGAAATGAAGGCCATCCTCACTCAGGTGTACCGCTCCTTGACGGAGAAGGGATACAATCCCATCAACCAGATCGTGGGCTACATTCTGTCCGAGGATCCCACCTACATCACCAACCACAATAACGCCCGCAGCCTCATCTGTAAGCTTGACAGAGATGAGCTGCTGCAGGAACTGGTTCGGCATTATCTCTTCGATTGATCTTTCTCGAGGCGTGCTGTGTAAAAAACAGCACGCCTGATTTTACAATTTCATACAAATCGTTTCACGGAACCTGTTTCAAAAACTTCCAAAACTTCCACCTTTTCCCTACCCCTGCCATATCAAAGTCAAAAGGACTTTCAGCCTGAGGTGGAAGCCCGTAGGGGCGGGCGACTCTGTCCGCCCCTACCAATGGTTTTCCCCTCTGACTTTGGTACATTTCTCGAACCATTTGTTACCATTATTTTTTATAGTTGACAAATTCACCTCAATGTGTTACAATATGGTTACATTTTTCTAAGGAGGTACTTATGTCCGAAAAAAATGACGTCCTCATGTTCAAGGGAATACCCCTTGTAAGAAAGGGCAATACTGTCTATTATGGCTCTATGGCGGATGAATACATCCTCCAGATGCAGATCCTTGAGACCACAGATCTCAGCGACCTGAAGCTGGCTACAAAGGTCAGTGTACAGCTCCAGCGCACCGCCCCCGATCTCCGTCCCAAAGACCGCATCGTGAAAAAAGGCGAGTACGACGGCTTCTATTCTGCCTTGGAAGTTGGCAGCATTTGGCTTTCTCGCTATTTGAAGAAGTAAACTAAACCGGAGGTTCCAATGAAACGATTTATTACCCTGTTACTGGCAATGGCTATGCTTGCCGGTATCTTTGTTCCCACGCTTTCCACAGCTTCCGCAAAACAGATCGCAACCCATATCGGCATTGTCAAGGCCCGTGGCGGTCTGCGACTGAGAGAGAAACCAAACACCTCTTCTGAGATCATTGCCACTGCCCCCTACGGAGACAGTGTGGTCGTCCTTGAAAAGGAAGACGACTGGTACAAGGTCAACTACAATCTGGAGATCGGCTATATGAGCGGTGATTACCTGACCCTCAAGGAGAAGGAAAACATCGATCTGGGCACCGGTCGCATCAATGCCTCTGTGGTCAATGTGCGTACTGCCCCCAACACCGTCTCCGATGTGGTACATCAGGTCAAGAAGAACGAAACCGTTGAGATCTTCGGCTTCAACTGCGGTTGGTACAAGGTCAACTCCAAGAACGAGGTCGGTTACATTCGCTCCGATCTGGTAACTCTGGAGGATAAGCCCGCCGAGAACTTCGGTGTGAAGCGGAACAGCAATTCCTCTTCCTCCTCTTCTTCCTCCTCTACCTCTTCTTCCAAGCCTCAGAGCAAGGGAGAAAAGCTGGTTGCTTTTGCAAAGACCTTTGTGGGCTATCCCTATGTATACGGTGGCTCCTCCCCTTCCGGCTTTGACTGCTCCGGTTTCATGCAGTATGTACACCGCCAGATGGGTTATTCCATCAAGCGTACCGCTACCGCCCAGCTGTCCAACGGCCGTAAGGTCAGTCGTGATGAGCTTCAGCCCGGTGACCTTGTCTTCTTTGGTTACGGCAGTACAGCCTCTCATGTAGGTATGTACATAGGCAACGGCAAGTTCGTCCATGCGGAAAATTCCAGAACCGGCGTGGTTATCAGTGAGCTGTTCACCGGCTACTACAGTGGTCGTTACCTCACCGCCCGTCGTATTGTGGACTAAGATGTATTAAAATTGCACCTTTCTTCGGAAGGGTGCAATTTTTTTGTCTTTTTGGATATACTAAGAAAAAATCACAGGAGGAGAACTATGTCCACAGCACACAGAGGGAAGCAAAGCTTCCTATTCCCCCATTACCCTGCGGTTGTGTCCTATGCCTCTGTTGTAGGTCGGAAGGAAGCGGAAGGCCCCTTGGGTAAATCCTTTGACCTGTCGATGGAAAAGGGTCATTTCGGACAGGATTCCTGGGAGAAGGCAGAAAGTCATATGCAACGGACAGCCCTGTCACTGGCTCTGCAAAAGGGAGGGCTGAAGGAGCAGGAGTTGGATGCTGTCTTTTTAGGAGATTTGCTGAATCAGTGCATCGGCTCCGGATACAGTATGCGTGAGAAGAAGATCCCCACTTTCGGCTTATACGGAGCTTGCTCTACGATGGCAGAGAGTCTGATTTTAGGAGCAATGGCAGTAGACGGGGGCTACTGTCACAGGGTGGCCTCCATGACCTCCTCCCACTTTGCCTCCTCGGAACGGCAATTCCGCTTCCCTCTGGGCTACGGGGGACAGCGCACACCCACGGCTCAGTGGACAGTTACAGGCGCGGGGGCAGTGATCCTTGGGCAAGTGGGAGACGGGCCATACATCCGCAGTGCCACCGTAGGGGGTATTTATGATCCGGGGATCAAGGATGCCAACAACATGGGAGCGGCAATGGCTCCGGCGGCCTTTGAGACCCTGTGCGCCCATTTTCGGGATCTGGAGTGCAAACCGGAAGACTATGACCTGATCCTGACAGGAGATCTGGGTAGCCTGGGCAGTCAGGCACTGCGGGATCTCATGGCACGGGAAGGCTATGCTCTGGGAGAAAATTACAAGGACTGCGGTGTGATGATCTATGACCTTGAGGCACAGGATGTTCACTGTGGCGGCAGTGGTTGCGGTTGCAGTGCCTCAGTGCTGTGTGGTTATATTCTGGACAAGCTACGGCGCAGAGAGCTACAGAAGCTACTGTTCTGCGGAACAGGGGCTCTCCTGTCCCCTGTTTCCGTGCAACAGGGAGAGAGTATCCCCGGTGTGTGTCATGCTGTGGCGCTGTGTACGGATAATACTGTTTCTTGATAAAATGGTTTAAAAACCATTTTATTGCAGGATGAATATCCTGCTTAGCCTATGGCGGCAAGAACAGTATTACACGGCATTTCTTGGCGGCTTTTCCGCCATGCCGCTTACCAGCGGCATAATAAAACGGTTAAACCGTTTTATTAGAAATAAGTATAAGGAGGACGGGCTGTGGAATATATAAAAGCATTTCTGTTCGGTGGCATCCTATGCTTTTTGGGGCAGATACTGATCGATAAAACTATGCTGAGCCCTGCACGGATCTTGGTGGGCATGGTGGTCTTAGGGGTATTTTTAGGCGGTCTGGGCTTGTATCAGAAAGTCATAGACTTTGCCGGTGCAGGAGCAAGTGTTCCCCTCCTTGGCTTCGGCTCTCTCCTTGCCAAGGGTGTCAAAGAAGCTGTGGAGAAGGACGGCTTTTTAGGGATCTTTACAGGCGGTCTGGGCAAAACCGCCGGAGGCATCTGCGCCGCCGTCTTCTTCGGCTCTCTGGCAGGAGTGTTGTGTAAGCCAAAGGACAAGTGAAGGCTTACGAGAAGGAATAATGGACAATGAATTACAAGTTGACAGTTGACAGTGGAAAGCGGAAAGTTGCCCGCACTGTCAATTTTGAGCAGTCACGCAATCACCTGCGTAGCGCCGATCATTGATGGTTGATGGAAGCGTTCGGCTAAGGGGAAACATGGCTATAAACGGTGTATTAACAAATTATCACAACCTTAGCTCGGCATAGCGGAGACTGCTTTGGGTATACTAAGAGGGCGCAAGACCGATATTTTGATAGGAGGATGAAACAATGGAAAAACGGAATCAGACTCAGGATAAGATCCAAGCCAAGGGTCAGAATCAGGGTCAGAATCAGGGTCAGAATCAGGCTCAGAACAAGACCCAAAATCAGGCTAATACCCGGAACAAAACCGGCGAACAGAACTGCAAGTAAGACAGAGAAATAAGACAGGAGCGCTGCTCTATGCAGCGTTTTCCTGCCGAAAAAGCCCTCATGGACAGATTATCTTTCCATGAGGGTCATTTTTGTATATAATGCAAAGCTTCATCAAACCCTAGTAGAAGTAGGGGCTTCCAAGTTCGTGCCTCCCTCTGATGAGGGAGGTGGGGGTTGCTCGGAAGGAGAGAAAAAGCCGAAGGTCTGTACGGTTTATCATGAATTCGTACAAGCTTGGGAGCTTTTCTCTCCTTCAGTCGCTCCGCGACAGCTTCCTCGTCAGAGGAAGCCGCTGGACGGTAGTCCCTACTTTTGGTTTTGATTTTATGGATAACGAGAGTGCTTGCATCGCCAATCAGTGATCGACGCTACGAAGGTGATTGTTTGACTGTGCAGAATTGACAGTGCGGGCAACTTTCCGCTTTCCGCTTTCCACTGTCAACTATCAAGTATTTCCGGTGCCTGCATCAACCATCGGTGAGCGGCGCTACGCAGGTGATTGTTTGACTGTGCAGAATTGACAGTGCGGGCAACTTTCCGCTTTCCACTGTCAACTGTCAACTTGTAATTCATTGTCCATTCCAAAAACTTTCCCTTTGGCTGTTGGGGCATACAAAAACCGCCCTGTTGCGTTGAGGGGGCAACAGGGCGGTTGGCAGTTACTTCATTAAGCCTTGACGGAGCCGTCGGGGTTGAAGAGGGGGAGCTTTTCCAGATAGATGATGTCTTCACGGGTCTGGGCGTCACCTTCTGCCAGAATGGCCATACGGCCTGCGACGATACCGCCGGCTTCGATAACCAGCTTCTCGATAGCGGCCAGGGATTCACCGGTGGAGATCACATCATCAACGATGAGGATACGCTTGCCACGCATGATCTCTGCATCGGCTACATCCAGATAGAGATGCTGTTCCTTGGCTGTGGTAATGGAATTGACCTTCACATCAAAAACACCGGACATGTAGAGCTTGGGAGCTTTACGAGCCAGGAAGTACTTGTTCTGACCGCTCTGACGAGCCATCTCATGAACCAGAGGAATTCCCTTTGCTTCTGCGGAGATCATATAGTCGTACTCAGGGGCTTTTTCCAGCAGAGCACCTGCGGTCTTGACAGTCAGCTCCACATCCCCGAAGATGACGAAAGCGCCGATGTACAGTTCATCACTGACCTTGCAGATGGGAAGATCACGGCTGATGCCGGCAACATTCAAAGTATAATGCATAATAGGTTCTCCTTTATGACAAAATTCGTTTTGCTTTAGATTATGGGTCTATTATACTAACAAATTGTGGTCTTGTCAATTATTGTTCCTATATTTTGTATAATTTTATTGGGAAATTCACAGGATATACCGAGGTGAGAAAAATGGAAATGGATATTGAAATGTTAAATTCCATCCGAAAGGCCACTCAGATGGGGGTCTACGGCATTCAGGCGGTTATGACGGAAACAGGAAACAGCTCCCTGCAGAACGAGCTTCACAAGCAAATGGAGGAATATGAACGGATCTCCGAGGAGGCGGACAGACTGCTGTCCGAGCATGGAGGGAAGCCCAAGAACATCGGCCCTATGGCACACTACGGCTCTTCCATGTCTGCCAAAATGCAGATCCGTATGGCAAAAGATCCGGATGCCAAGGTGGTGGAGCTGATGATGCAGGGCAACACCAAGGGCATGATCAAGAGCATCCACAACAACCACACTATGAGCGTCCTTGATCCCAAGGTATCGGGGCTATCCAACCGCCTGTTGCAGACGGAGCAGAGAAATATTGACAGTCTGAAGCAATATCTATAAGTGTATCGTCGCCGATCAATGATCGGCGCTACGGAATCAAAGGGTAGCTAATATCCTATTGGGGAGAACAAATCGAAGGCTCTTTGCATACAATGGTGTAAGGAGGTGCGTTATGGCAAGTAACGGTTTTTTACGAGTGAGGGTTTATACCTCCGGGGCGCAGATCCCTGTGGAGGATGCCACGGTATCGGTGACACAGCCGGCAGACCGTGGATCTGCCCTCTTAGCTACCAGAATTACCGATGAAAGCGGGCTGATCCCCCTGCTGAGCATCCCTGCCCCGGAACGGGAAGAAAGTCAGCAGTCGGGGACGCCCCTGCCCTTTGACTTCGTGGATATTATTGTAGATCATCCGAATTTTGAACGGGTATTGGTGGAAAATGCCCAGGTCTTTGCAGGGGTGATCTCGGAGCAGAACATTGCTCTGATCCCCATTGAGGAACGGCCTCAGGTGTGGAATTTGACAGAGGTCTTCCGCATCACCCCCCAGACTTTGTAAGAGATGGTTACGGTCACTCCTTATATCCCCCAAAGCATCACTGTCCATTTGGCAGGACCTTCCACACCTGCCGCCAATGTGACAGTGCCTTTTATTGACTATGTAAAAAATGTAGCATCCAGTGAGATCTATCCCACCTGGGAGGACAGCGCACTCACTGCCAATATTCTGGCGATTATTTCCTTCGCCCTCAATCGGGTGTATACGGAATTTTACCGCTCACGGGGCTATGATTTCGACATTACCGCATCTACTGCCATTGACCAGAAGTTTATCAACGGACGGAATTACTTTGACAGCATTTCCAAGATCGTGGATCAAATTTTCAATGATTATCTCCGACGGCAGGGCTTTGTAGAGCCACTGGCGGCGAAATTCTGCAACGGCACTACGGTAACCTGCGAGGGACTGAGCCAGTGGGGCTCTCAGGGTCTGGCACAGCAGGGCTTAAATTCCACACAGATCCTGCGGAGATATTACGGGGACAATGTGGAGATCGTGAGAGATGCGCCCTTACGAGGCTATACACCTTCTTACCCCGGCACAGCTCTGCGCCGTGGGGCAAGAGGGCCGAATGTGGTCAGAGCCCAGGTCATGCTCAACCGCATTGGCAGGAATTACCCCGCCATTCCAAGGATCTCCGCTGTTGACGGGATCTTCGGCCCACAGACGGAGAGGGCGGTACGGAGCTTTCAGGAGATCTTCGGTCTGAGTGTTGACGGGATCATCGGAAAATCCACATGGTATCAGCTTGTGCGGCTCTATGTAGGCGTGAACAATCTTGCGGAGCTGGAGTCTGAAGGGCAGAGCTTCTATGCGGTGCAATGGCAAGATCCCGGCACCTTGCAAAGTGGGAATCGGGGACAAAAGGTCAGACAGCTACAGTTCATGCTACGGGTACTCAGTGAATATATTACGGATATTCCCCCTGTACGTGAGGACGGGATCTTCGGCACAGAAACGAGAAATGCGGTCATTGCCTTCCAGAAATTCGCCGGCTTACAGGCAGACGGCATTGTAGGGCCTCAGACCTGGTCAGCCCTCTATGACCGCTCAGCGGCCTTTGCCTCTGTGCCAAGAGAGATCTCGGGACAGTTCCCCGGTACGCCCTTGACCTTGGGCTCAAGTGATTACAAATAAGGGAGGAAAGTATGAGAGTTGCAAAACAGCCGGATCGGACACCGGTGACAGATCTACAGGAGATGCTCCGTTTGATCGATCCAACGGCAAATTTGGGCTATGACGGGATCTACGGAGAGGCCACCGCAGGGGCGGTGAAAAAGCTCCAGCAGGAGCAGGGCTTGCCGGAGACAGGCGAGGTGGATCAGGATACATGGAAGGCCATACGGAAACGCTATAAGGATCAGCAGATCCTTCTGGGGCAGGCACATCCCCTGCTGTTGGTCTTACAGCCCAATCAGGTCATTGAGAAGGGCTCAGATAATCTTCACCTGTATATGATGCAGGGGGTGCTGACTGCCTTGGGACAATTCTATACGGATGTGCCACCCTTTGCCATTACGGGGGTGCTGGATGAACCCACCAGTCAGGCGGTGATCTGGTTCCAAGAACGGGCAGGCCTGCCCCAAAGCGGAGAGATCGACAAAAAAACATGGGCAAGCCTGGCACATGAATACCGCCAAGTCGTCGGCGACGGTACAGGGAGATTTCCGGTCAGAATGAATACGGAAGAATGAATCATTGAGGCATCACCTTCGGCGATGAGGGAAAATATTGGTACGAATTGTAGCAAGTACAGCGTAGCAAACTCAGTAGAAATCAGGAGTTTTTCTCTCCCTCAGTCCCTTTGCGCCGTCCCGTTGACGAAGTCGATACATTCATGATTCACGATTCACTAAAAAAAGGGCTACCTCCGAGAGGTAGCCCTTTGCGTTTAGAGTTTTGTGGGAGCTATGCAGTCTGTCTTAGCCCTTGGATTCTCTCAGGAGGACAAAGCGCATGACCATGGTGCAGACTTCTGCACGGGTGGCTTCGCTCTGGGGATTCAGGTTGCCCTTTCCGTCGCCCTGAAGGATGCCATCTGCAACAGCCCAGCTCATTGCGTCTTCTGCCCAGTAGGAAACTGCCTTGCCATCGATGAAGTCAGCCTCGAAATCACTGGTAGCGGAGGTGTCCATTTCCACAAAGTTTGCATAGCGGTACAGGAAGGTCACGATCTGCTCACGGGTGATGTTGCTGGTTGGCTCGAAGGTGGTAGCAGTGATACCCTTGACGATGCCCTGCTTCTGTGCCCAGTTGACAGCGGCAGTGTACCAGCTGCCCAGCTCCACGTCGGTGAAGATGGAGGAGGAGTTGTTGGAGTAGTCGGGAGAATTGGAGTCTCTCCACAGAACGGTGACCAGCTCACGGCGCATCATGGGCTGATGGGGATCAAATGCCATGACATTTCTGCCGCGGAACAGTCCGCGCTTGACCACGAAGTCTACAGCCTCTGCGTACCAGGAATAGCCGTTGACATCCAGGAAGGTCAGATCATAGGGGGAGATACGGTCGCAGAGGATGCACTGATAATAGGTGTCGCCTTCTGCATTGACCTTGGTCTCGTTGTTATGACCTGCGGGTCTCTCGTAAGCGTAGAACTTGGAATCGCCACATTCACAGTTAATGATCTTGTGACCCTGTTCGCCACAGGTAGTGGGGATATCTTCTGCAACGGTCAGGACATGAGCCTCGCCGGTAGTGGGATCGAAGTGGTAGGTCTGTGCACCAAGCTGGAACCAACCGGTGACATAGCTGCCGCCGATGAAGTACATTTCCTTACCGCTGACCATGTCGGTTGCGGGGCCGGTGTAGCCTTCGGGAGCAAGAGCGCCACAGTCGGGGTTGGAGCACAGGAGCTTGTCGTTCTCACGGTCATAGACATAGACGCAGACACAAACTCCGGGATCTTCGGGATCCTCGGGATTCTCGGGATCTTCGGGATCTTCGGGATCCTCGGGATCTTCGGGATCCACGGCGGGAGTTTCGTCCTTGGTGAAGGTATCCAGAACAGTGCCGTCTGCGTTGTAAGCAGTGACAGTCAGGATGTACTCGGAAGCATCAACGATGGTGTAAACTGCGTCGTACTCCTGCGTAATTGCGGCAAAGTGGAAGTTGGGATCGTCTACCGCCAGGTAGTTGACATCACGGGACTTCTCGCCAAGGTCGCCACAGATCATGTAAGTAGTGCCGTTTTCAACCACAACACCGCCCTTGAGCTGTTCGGTACGTGCATAGGAATGATCGTGGCCGGAGAAGACCAGATCAATGCCTACCTCATCACAGACAGGAGGAATGGCCTCGTGGAAGCGCTGGTTGCCACCGTCGGGGTTGGTGTAGTATACGGACTGGTGGACGGTCAGAACCTTCCACTGACATTCGGTCTGTGCTGCATCTTCTCTCAGCCATTCCATAGCCTCGGCCAGGTCAGCGGAGTTGTTGATGACTGCAATGTAGACATTGTTGAATTCCTGAGAATAATAATCGGGATGGGGCAGGCCCAGAACAGCGTTTGCAACGGTACCGCTGAAGTCGCCGTAATATTCGTGGTTGCCCAGAGGATGGATCATAGCCTGATCGGCTGCATCGCTGGCGTTGAAGACATTGAAGAGCTCTTCCCAATGGTGGAAGGAGCCACCGTTGTCCACGAAGTCACCGGTCTGGATACCGAAGTCAGTACCTTCTGCGGCGATCTTCTCCAGCATGGCGTTGAGGACTGCAATAGCCTCTGTGTCGGCTTCTACATTGCCCAGCATCTGGGTGTCGCCCAGAACGAAGAACTTGCTCTCCTTGCTGTCAGCGGGCTGAGTGGTGAAGACCTGCATCTCGGACCAGCCGAATTCACTGCCGTCACCGACCCAGAAGCAATAGGTGGTCTCTGGCTCCAGTCCGGTCAGGGTCAGGGAGTTCAGGAGGCCGGCATTCTTGGTGTTGGGGAATGCAATGATCTGGGAATTTGCACGCTTGGTCAGATAGTCGCTGTCGGGACCTGCGCCACGCTTGGAAGCTTCGTAATCAGCCAGCTTCATGTAGCGGACATATGCCTTTTCACGGGCATAACTTGCATTTGCAAACCAGGAAACAGTCTGCTGAGTTGCGGGATCCTCTGCAACGGAGAGGAAAATGGCATTGGGCTGATCATTTTCGGGGCCTGCGTAAGCCATGACAGTTGCGGTGGTAGCGAAGGACAGACCCAATTCGCTGGAAGCGTTCAGGGTGAAGCTCTCCCCTGCTGCCAGACCTGCAAGAGCGTCGGAAACGATCTTGCCTTCTGCATCGGTGGTGCCAAGGAGGGTCTCGCCCCAGTAGACGTTGACATTCTCGGCGACCTTGCCGTCTACGTCATAAACGGTGACAGTCAGCTCTCTGCCCTGGAGCATGGTAGCAATGTCCAGAGTGTAGTAAGCGGTAACAGGCAGAGTGGTGAAGGCATAAGCATCGGTGCCCTCCTTACCTTCTGCATCGGTAAAGGTGATGTTGCTGACACGGTACTTCAGATAGTCGACTTCGGGATCCACAGTGGTGGGAACTGCGAAGCTGACGGTTGCAATGGGGCCTTCCATGCCTTCGGGAGCGGTTGCCGACAGGGTCAGAGAACCCTTCTTATAGCCGGTGGACAGGAATTCGTAAGTGCCTTCCACGCCTTCTGCGAAGGTGATAACGGGAGCGCCGTAGACACTGCCGCCCTCGCCGGTGGTGGGAGTACCGAAGTCGGTGTTGATGTCGATGACTTCCATTTCCACACTGTTGACCTTGCCAACAGCGGTGAGTTCCATAGCATAGTTGCCGCCGAGAGTAACGATGCCGTTACCGCCGAAGGTCACGTATGCATTGGTAGCAGTCTCGGACTTGATCTCGATCTGGCGGGTCTGGGAAACGTAGTTGCCGTCGCCGTCGGAGATCTGAACAGTGATGGTGTGGACACCGTTGCCCAGAGAGGTACGGGTCATAGCCTTGCTGTCGTCGCCGTCGCAGGCAATGTTCTTGCCGTCGATGAAGAAGACAGTTGCACTTGCGTCAACGCCGGTGCGGTTCTGGCTTTCGGGATCGTGGAAGAGAGCTTCCAGCTCGATATCGGAAGAGGTGAAGACAGTGGTCTCGCCCTCAACCAGCTCGGTGCCGTTGATGGCAACGCTGTCGATGACAGGGTTGACAAGGTCATCCAGGTTGGTGCCGTAGACGAAGCGCATATCGTCGAAGTACAGGGTGCCGTTGAAACGACCCTCACCTGCGGCGGGCTGATAGGACAGCCATACCAGGCCTTCACCCTGACGGATAACCATGGGATGCTCGGAAGAGATCTGGCCGTGGAGACCGGTCAGGTCAGCATAGCAGTACATCCAGCCTGTCCAGTTGATAGCACCGGAGTTTGCTCCGTCGGAAGCGTTCAGCAGGGGGATGTTCTTGGTGGAATAGCCGTTGCCGTTCCAAACAGCTACGTCCACATAAACCTTGTATGCGGGGGTGCCTTCGGGAGCATAGACCCAAACACCAACCTCGGTGGGATAGCCTTCTACACGGATCTCCTCACCGCAGTAGCGGACATAGAAGTTGGAGTTAGAGCTGTTGTCGAAGGAAGAATAGTCATAGTTCAGCTCCAGAGAATAGTCACCGCCACGGACGGGAGCGCCGTCTGCACGGCTTGCAGTACGCAGGCCACCTGCCATGTAAGCCTTGATGGAGTTATTGGGCCACAGGTAGTAGGTATAGCCGTCTGCACGGAAAATGGGAGCTGCGGGAATGGCAGAGTCATAGTTGCCGGTGAACTTATAGGGAGCATAAAGAGTGGTGTAAACAGGGCTGCCGGAATAAGTACCGGAGGTAATGACGGTCAGCTCGGAATTGTTGCCGTAGTAGCCGTCACCGTAGGGACTGCCTTCGTAGTAGTAGTCCTGCTTACCTTCGTGGAAGTGGGCGGCGGTGAGCTGACCGTTCTCATCGGGCTCGAAGTCCTGATAGATCACGGGCATCTTGCCGATTTCCACAGCGATGGCATCGGAAAGAACAGTGCCGTCCAGCTTGGTGTAGCTGACAGTGACCTCAGCTTCCACAGTGCCGTCGAAGTCGCCGGAGTGGAAGATGTTGCCGTCCAT
Organism: Faecousia sp.; assembly: GCA_045586205.1. Taxonomy (GTDB): domain Bacteria; phylum Bacillota; class Clostridia; order Oscillospirales; family Oscillospiraceae; genus JAZOXB01. The sequence goes on from JAZMZW010000146.1 coordinate 16,716, forward strand.
GTAGCCAACCTGCTCATCGGTGACGCCTTCGGTCTTGGAAGTAATGGTCCAAGTGAAGTCGCCCACCTTGTAGTTGATGCCACGCTTTGCATACTTGGCATTCAGACCCAGATCGGAGTCTGCATTGAAGTCCAGAGAAATGGACTCGCCGGTGAAGTAAACGTCATCTACGTCGGCAATGACGATCTTGGTGGAGCCAACGGTCCTCGCGCCGTTCTTCAGTTCCACAACTACGTCACCGACATAACCTGCCTTGGCAGTGAAGAGACCGGTAGCATCAATGGTGCCTGCCTCGGTTGCAACGTTCCATACCAGACCTGCGGGAAGCTCTGCGACACCGCCGGCCTTGTCAACGCCCAGAGCCTCGAACTGTACGGAGGAGCCGGGAGTGTAAACACCGTTGTTGGGGCTGATGGATGCATGGTCGAAGTTACCGTCGGAAATGGCGGTGGAAACCAGAAGCAGAGCGGATGCAACGGTACGCTCGGGGCCGTCGGAGGGAGAGTTACGGACTACCATGTTGGTAGTACCCTCACGGACAGAAGCATAGGTAGCGGAACCGCCACCGTCCAGATACAGAGCGTCAACGCAACCTGCATCACGGAGGATCTCGCCCATATCCCACAGGGTCATACCTACGGAGTAGGGAGCCTGTCTGCCGTCGATGAGCATGGTCATGACGGTGCCGTCAGCCATGATACCGATGGAGTTACGGGGCATGAGGTCCATGTTGTTGGGATCGGCAACATTGACGCCGTCCTTAACCAGATAGAAGGGGCCGGAAATAGCTTCCAGAACGTCGGAATGATCTTCGCCGTAATCACGGATGACATAGCTGCCGTCACGGAGAACTGCGAAGTAAGGCTCCTTGTTGCCGCCGTTGTGGGTCTGGACAACATTGCCTTCCATGATCAGGTAGCCGAGGGGCTGTGCGGTCTGCATGTTGTAGTAGTCGCCGTTGGTGGCAAAAACTACAGTGCCGCCGGTAGCCTGCTCATAAGCAGCGGCCTGATCGGTGGTACGCATCATACCCCAGGGCAGGTTGTTGTTCTGAACCAGCTCTGCACGGGTAGCGGCACTGCTACCGGGGGTATAATAGCCGTTGTAGGATGCACGGAAGGTGACATCGGCATCGGGAGAGACAGTGGTAATGAATGCCATTGCCTGATTACTGCCGGTGGCGTCATTCAGGATAACCTGAGATTCCGTAACACCGTTGACGATGGTGTAATCGGTCTGAGAGATCATGTACTTGCCCGTGGGAGCAACAATGGTAGGACCTGCAAGGGCTCCGAGAGGGAGCATGCTGAGGACCATAACCACTGCCAGCACCAGAGCCAGCACACGGCGATAGGTCTTGATCATAAAGAATACCTCCATATCATTTTTATGATAACTCACATTATCTCATAATGTACTATAAATGTCAAGGCTTTCAAAGAACGAAAACAATTTTTTCATGATATTGACGGAATATAACAAAATGTAAGCATTTTCATTCGTCGGTTTTTGCAGGAAATCACAAGCGCAGCACAATAGAATGTCGAAAAGTTGTCACTGTATATACTATTATAATATGTAAAAAGCAAGTCCCGTGAGGTGGGACTTGCTTGGATTCGGATAATTTTGAATTGTCAATTGTCAATTCCAAGGTCTCTCCCCTGCCGGCTTGCACTTACTGTCCGAACATTGTCTTTCTGGCAACAATGGCGGATTCTTCTTCGGGAGTGCAACGGATGCGCCAGAGACGGCAGGTGTGAAGGAGCTGTTCCACCATGTCAAGGGTATTGCTCAGCGCCACCGGCTCCTGGGGCAGGAGGATCTGCATCATGATCAGATCCAGTGCATCCTTGGTAGACAGGGGGCTGATCTCGTTCTTCTCACCACGCTCAATAAGACACAGGTCTGTGAGAGGAGCTTTCACATTACGGTTTGCCCCCTCCTTCCCTGCCCAGGGTGTGCCGTAAACATAGGGCTTACCCTCAAAGAATCGAACCAGAGGCTTGTCCCCGTTGACGATCTTTGCATAGGGATACAGGGTCTTGAGCCAGTGACGGGTGTGGGTGGTCTTGCCTACCCCGCTGCGGGCAAAGAAGGCAATGCCGTAGTCCTTCCACTGGATCACCGAGGCATGGAGGATCATGGCCATACGCTGAGGAATGCGGTAGCACAGCTGACGATAGGCACAGATATATTCCAGATAGCCGGGGGTGCAATGGTGTTCGGCCGTTTGTTTCTCCGACTCGATCTCCTCGGGGCTTACACGGATGGTATAATCCGTAGGACGTTCACCGGTGTAGAGGTAGTCCTCACAGCGCTGTTCAAATTCGGGATATTGATTTTGTACTTCTACAATAAACTCTGCAAATTGGTAACGGGGCATACAGATACTCCTTCTCTTCCATTATTCCTATAAAAGGTATCACACCTATTGAGGAATGTCAAGGCTTGCAAATGCTTTTCCGGAGAGATTTCGGTTTTTTACAGACAAAGGCTTGCAAAAAGTCGTTTCTAATGTTATAATAAAGAACAGATGTCACAACCAAATGAAAGGAGCCGATTCCGTTGAAACGCATTATCAGCCTAATTCTATGTCTATGCATTCTCGGGAGCATTGCTGTAGTTGCCGCACATGAGGCACTGCAGATCCAAGGTGTCTCCCTGACCGTCTCCGAAGGATACAGGGTGAATTCCCGGAAGATTTCCGGCAATCACTATCTGTTCCTGACGGATCATGAGAACATTACCGCCCTGCCTCTGGAATACCAAGTGAGCGATCCGGAAGCTACCTTGACTCTCACCGGCACCTCCAACAGTGCCACTGTAGTCAGCGGAGAGCCTGTTGACCTGACCGCCCTGTGCGGTAAGGCAGGTCCGTACTATCTTGTGCTAAGTGCAAAGAAGGGCGAGACCGAAGCCACCTTCCTCTTCGAGGTCAAGGTCATGGAAGGTCTGGGCGCCATGTATCTGCGCAGTGAAGATCCTGTGAATCAGGGTCGTCCCTGGGTGGAATCCAGCCCCGACAAATCCAATGCCGCCAAGGGCAATATGCGCTTTGTCAATGCCGCAGGCAAGACCGTATATGACGGTGCATTGACCCAGATCAAGGGTCGCGGTAATTCCACCTGGCTGGCAGAAAAGAAGCCCTACCAGATCAAGCTGTCCGATAAGACCGACCTTCTGGAAACCGGCGACAGCAAGAATGCCTCCAAGACCTGGGTACTTCTGACCAACCACTCCGATCCCACTCTCCTGCGCAGTCAGCTGGTATACGATCTGGCAGTTGCTCTGAGCATGAACCCCGGCATCCAGTGCAAGAGCGTAAACCTGTATTACGACGGAGAATACCGCGGTGTGTATCTCCTGTGCGAAAAGGTGGAAGTAGGCTCCGGTCGTGTGGATATCGAGGATATGGAAGATGCCTTTGAGGATGCCAATCCCGATATAGACTTCGATTCCCTGCCCACTGCACAGAGCAAGACCGCCAACGGTGCAAACTATGTTTACTGCCCGGATCTGAAGACTCCCGAAGTTCTCACCGGCGGGTATCTGCTGGAAATCGATACGGCTGTCCGTGCCACTGCGGAGAAGTGCTACTTCATCACCGCAAGAGGCACCCACGTGGTAGTAAAGAACCCCGAATTTTGCAGTAAGGAAGCTATGGATTACATTGCTTCCCTGTATCAGGACTTTGAAAGCACCCTGTTTAACGGCGGTGTCCATCCCACACAGGGTCACGATATCAGCAAGTATATCGACCTGACCTCTATGGCCCAGTGCTATCTGATCAACGAATTTTCCAAGAATCCCGACAGCTACCGTACCTCCGCCTACTTCTATAAGGATGCGGAAGGAATTTTCATGGGTGGTCCTGTATGGGACTATGACCTGAGCTTCGGCATCGGCTGGGGCGAGTATGTGGAGGATTGCTCCAAGCCCGAAGGCTTCTTTACCCTCCAAACCGCTTATGCCAATGCTATGTATGAGATCCCTGCCTTCCGTGCAGAGGTTCGCAGACTGTATGAAGAGCAGTTCTATCCTCTGGTAAAGCTGGAGCTTCTGCCCAGCCTCCGTACCCGTATGAAGGAGATCCTCTCCTCCGCTGAGGCCAACAATCTGGTATGGAAACGTGATCCCGCCGCCTGGGAAGGCCAGTGCGAGGCTCTGAAGAACTACATTTCCACCCGTTGTGAGTGGCTGTACTCGGAGTTTTCCCGTTGGAATACCGAGACCTACGTTCCTACGGAAACCTACAAGGATGTGGATCTGCGCGCATGGTATCACACCGATATTATGAAGGCCACCAATTATAACCTGATGAGCGGCATGGGTCACAGAACCTTCGCTCCCGAAGGTCTCAGCACCCGCGCACAGGCCGCTCAGGTTCTTTTCTCCATGAGCAAGGAGATCTCCCCTGCTTATACCCCCGTATTCAAGGATGTTTCCGGAAACAAGTGGTACACCCCCGCAGTCATGTGGGCGCACAGCAGAGGTGTGATCAAGGGCTATAACGATGGCACCTTTGCTCCCGACAAGAACATTTCCCGTCAGGATCTGGTTGTTCTGCTGTACCGTTATCTGGGAGAGCCTGCGGTTGACAACAGTGCCTTGGACGGCTTCTCCGACAAAAATTCCGTACAGGTCTATGCCCGTAACGCCATGCGCTGGGCAGTCAGCAACGGCATTGTCAAGGGCTATCAGGACAACACCCTCCGCCCCGAAAAAACCATCACCCGTGCCGAGCTTGCCACCATCATGGTACGCTACTATGAGAAGTACATCCTGAAAGTCTGAAAGTAAATCATAAAAGGACTGCTCCCCGAAATTGAGGAGCAGTCCTTTTTTATGGACAATGAAGCATAGTTGACAGTGGATAGTGGAAAGTGGATAGTTTCCGAAATTGAAAATTCCCAAATATGCGAAGCACCGAAGCCTCCCTTGTGTAAAGGGAGGTGGCGAAGCCGGAGGGATTGTGCGGTGAAAGTTTGCGTATGGAATGGTACCCTCGGCGAAATCGTACTGCAGCTGCAATCCCTCAGTCGCTTCGCGACAAATCACTGCGGTGATTCCTCACCACGGCTCTGACAGTCCACCTGACTGTCATTCACTCCCGTGGTGTCCCCTTCGGGGCCCTTTACACAAGGGAGCCTTAGTGCCTATCTATCTATAAGATCGCTACAGAAATTGATAACCTAGACAATTTTCAATTTCGGCAACTTTCCGCTATCCACTGTCAACTGTCAACTTGAACTCATTGTCCATTCAAAAAAAGTTCCCGTAGGAAGAAGGAGTTCGCTTCTTCCTACGGGACTTGATTTTTTTACGGAGCTTCCGGCTTATTTGCTCTTGACACGGACAACGCAGATATATTCTTCACCGTTATAGACCACACGAACCTGGGTATTGCCCTTCTTGAGAGCCTTAACATAGTTCTTGTTGACTTCACAGATAGAAGGATCGTCAATGACATACTTGATCTCGTCAATATGCTCGCCGTCCTTGTCATAGAGGAAGAGAGGGAACTTCTCTCCTACCTTGACGGTAGCGTCGGTGGTTTCCAGATGGGCGCCGTTATTATCGGGGCTGACGGTTGCCTTGACCTGAATGTCACAGACGACCTTGACCTTAGCCTCGGAGCCGTTGACGGAGCATGTGATCTCTGCCTCACCGGAGGTAGAGCCGGCGGTGACAACACCCTTGGAGTTGACGGAGGCAACAGCGGGATCGGAGCTGGTCCATGTGACCTCTGCCCCTTCCACGGGGTTGGCAAGCTTCAGCTCAACACAGTCGCCTTCCACAGTGAAGCTGATCTCCTGACGGCTGAGCTCGGGAGTGTAAAGAGGCAGAGCCTCATCGGTAGGATCCGTAGTCTGCATATCCTCGGCATTTTCCCCTGCCACACCAACGCTGACAGGAACCGTCAGAGACTGATTGCCACAGGTGACGGAAATCTCCGTTGTTCCCATTGCCACAGAGTTGACGGTGAAGATCACGGACTTCTCCTGGGGGCCTTCGGTCTGAATGGCATCCTGAGATACTGTAGCGACGGACTCATCTGCGGAATTGCAATAGAGGGTCTCTTCACAGGAGGCATTGACCAGGAGCTTCAGATTCCGGCTCTTGCCGGGGGCATCGAATACCAGCTCTGTGGGCTCTGCCTTCAGCACAGTACAGGAATTGTTCACGGAAACATAGGGAGCCTCTGTACGGTCAATGCGATCTTCAAGGCCGGGGAGCCAGCCGATCATATCCAAAATAAACCAGAACAGCACCAGCACTGCCAGACTCAGGAATATCAGAGCGGCTACCAGCAAGGACTTCTTGCCGGAGGATTCCTTCTTTTTCTCCTCCTTCTTGGGGGCTGCCTGCTCTTCCTTTTCCCGTTCCTTACGGCTCTCCTCGGTCTTCCGTTCCAAGGGCTGGGGGATCTGAGGATTCTCTTCTCTCAAAGTGCCTCCGCACAGAGGACACTTCTCGTCAGCGGCCTGATACACAGTTCCGCAATAAAAACATACAACTTTTTCTTCCATTTGATCTCGGCTTCACGGGGAATATTTTTCTATTTTCGAACACTTTGTTGTGTAAGTTGACAAAAATACCCTCGAAGCCTGTCAAACCTCCTTCCTTTTTCTATATAATATCATTAAATTTGAAATAACACAAGAATCTTACTTGATTTTTTTCAAAAAATATCATAGTATATAGTAGTGAGAATTTGATTTGATATAAGGAGGCGTATTGGATGTCCGAATTCAGAATGGTCTCACCGCTTCTTGACAACTACACTTTGGAAAAGACTGTCATGACTCAGGGTGGCAAAAGCTGGTACTCTGTGAAGCATAAGGACAGTCAAGAGTGTTATGTTCTGAAGCATATGTCCATACCTGCATCCGACGCTCAGGTCCGTGCTTTGATCCTGTCGGGTATCTGCACCGATGATCATGATGCCTTGGCTTATTATACCGCCTTGGTGTCCGACATCAGACAGGAGTTGGAGTTGGGTCAGAAGCTGACCGAAACCGGTTGCTTCGCCGGAGCAGTGGATTTCCAGATCGAACCCAAAACAAACGGAATAGGCTACGAGGTATATATTCTTCAAGAATTACAGATGCCCCTGAATGAATTGGTCGCCCGCAACGGCATGACCCATTTACGGGCTGTGAATTTGGGAATCGACCTTTGTGATGCCATCATCGCTTGCAGAGAAAACGGCTATCTGTTCCAGAACATTAAGCCCGACAACATTTTCCTCATCCCCTCCGGGAAGTTCCTGCTGGGTGATCTGGGTCTGGTGTCCCTCCGTGATTTGGAGTATGCCAGTATCCCCGAGGAATATATCGGCCCCTTCTCTGCCCCCGAGCTGTCTGCTCTCACCGCCAACCCCAATCTGACGGTGGATCTGTATGCTCTGGGTATGGTGTTGTACCGCATCTATAACGGCAACCACAATCCCTTTGAGGATGAGAATACCAATGAGGCTATGGCAAACAGACTCCGTCTCAGCGGTAAGGCTCTGCCCACTCCCATTTATGCGGACTATGAGCTGGCAGGGATCATCACCAAGGCCTGTTCCTATAAGATTGAAAACCGCTACCAGTCCCCCGAGGAGCTGAAGGAAGCCTTTATGCTCTACCTCCAGCGCAATCAGATCCCCGACAGTCTGATCGTTCCTCCCCTGGTAGTTCCCGAACCTCTGGTCATAGACTTAGAGGAAGAGGAAGCCCCCCGGGAGGAAGCTCCCCTGCGCATGACCGAAAGCGGTGAGCTGGATGAATCCTTCCGTGAGGCCTTCGCCCCCAGTGCGGAGCATGTGGGAAGTGATACTCCGGATCAGCCGGAGGAAGCTCCCGCTGTTGAGGAAGCTCCCGCTGTTGAGGAAGCCCCCGCTGCGGAAGAAGCTCCCAAGGAAGAAGCTCCCAAGAGCGGTTGGTCTCTGTTCCGCAGAAAGCGTAGAAAAGGCCCTCTGGTCATTGCCATTCCCGATGAGAGTACCGAGGACGTACATACTCCCTCCCCCAAGGAGGAAGCTCCCAAGGCTGAGGAAGCACCCGTAGTTGAGGAAGCCCCCAAAACCGAGGAAGCACCCAAGACAGAGGAAGCACCCGCTGTTGAGGAAGCTCCCAAAGTCGAGGAAGCTCCCAAAGTCGAGGAAGATCCCGATGACGAACCCATCGTGGTCAATACTCCCAAGATCGAACGCTCCCACAGACACGGACATTCCCACAGAGCCAAGGAAGAACCCAAGGTCGAAGAAGCACCCGTAGTCGAGGATGCCCCCAAGACCGAAGAAGCAAGCTCTACCGAGGAAGATCCCTTTGCCAACAGCAGTGTTACAGGCCCCAAGATGCCCACGGGGAACTTGAAGCTCAACAGGAAAAAGCGCCGCAGGGATCGCAGAAGACACGAGTACGAGGAAGATGACTACTTCACCGTCCGTGCCGATGAAAGCGGAGAGCTCAGCGAAGCCGGAAAGGCCTTCCAGCGTGAGGCTCAGGCAGCTTTCTCCAAGGATGCGGAAGCCCACCCTCAGGTAGATATTGACGCCCTCATCGCCTCTGTCAATGAGGTGGTAGGCGAGGATAAGCCTCAGATCAAGCTGGTAGCCACCGGCGAACTGCCTCAGGAGGCGAAGCCCCTGATCCTGCACCTTGCCCCCATCGACAGTGGCTATGTAGACACCAACCGCAACGAGCCTCCCGAGATCACTCCGGAGGATACGGAAGAACAAAAGAAGTCCTATAAATGGTTGCCCGTATGCATCCTGCTGATCCTGACAGTTGCAGTGGTCGGTGTCATCGGCTTCCTGCTGGACAATTACTATGTCAACATTACGGAGCTGAAGGTTCTGGATTATTCCACGCAGGAGCTTTCCGTTGAGCTCATCAGCCCCGATCCTCAGGAATGCTTCATTGTCACCTGCACCGACAATTACGGCAATTCCTATCCCCGTACAAAAGACGGCAACGTTTATACCTTCACCAACCTGAGAGAAAAGACCTCCTATACCGTCACTGTCCTGTCTGCGGAATACCACAGACTCCGTTCCGGTAAGGCCTATACCATGACCGTGACCACTCCCGGATCTACCCAGATCACGGAATTCACCGCCCGTCGCGGTGCGGAGGAAGGTGATGTGGTTCTTAACCTGAATTTTGAAGGCCCCACTCCCAATCAGTGGATCCTGAACTACAGGGATGATAAGGGCAACAGCTACGGTCCCTTCCCCTTCGCTGACCGTACCTATCTGGTTGCCGGGCTGGAGGAGGGTTGCACCTATACCTTCACTCTGGAGATCCCCGAAAATCTCTACCTCACCGGCACCAATACCGTGGAATACACCCTCCTGCCCACGATCACCGTGGATTCCCTCCATGTGACCGAGGTTTCCGGCAACAGCGTAACCCTTGCATGGCTCTGCGGAGAAAATATTCCCGAAGAATGGACCGTAACCTGCGAGTCCGGTGCGTACAAGCAGACCCTGACCACCAAGGAAATGACCGCTACCTTTGAAGGTCTCACAGACTTCTCCCATGCCTGCGATTTCAGCATCAGCGCCGTTGGTATGGACGAACCCGCCGTGCTGGAGCTTCCCGCACAGCCCATCATTCTGGAGGATCTGAAGGCTGAAGCAAAGGAAGACGGCACTGTGGTAGTTTCCTGGAACACTCCCGCAGGCACTCCCACAGGTGGCTGGCATCTGTCTTACAACACCGTGGGCAGTTACCATGTCCCCTATGTAATCAGCGCAGGCAGTGAGGATATCACTGCAAATTCCGCAATTCTGCGGAATCTGATCCCCGATGCGGAATATGAATTCCGTCTCCATCTCCATATGGCCGAAGGAGAAGCAAACACCACCTTCTACGGCCAGAGCACCATTACCTTCACCACTCCCAAGGCAGAGAGCTTCAAGGGCTATTCTCTCAGCCCCGCTGCCGTCATCGGCAAGGACTCCGGCAATGCTTCCCTGTGGCTCATGCCCGAGAAGGAAAACTGGACCTACAAGGATCTGAAGAACAAGCGCAGCTCCTTCACCAAGGAAGAACAGATCGTCCTGTGTCTGCAGGTGGACAGCGTTCAGGCCTCCGAGGACACTGTAAGCCTGATGTATGTCCTCCGTGATGCCGAGGGGCATGTAGTGGTAGACGAGTCCAAGGACTTCACATGGAATTCCCTGTGGTTCGACCGCCGTCATGCCAATGTGATCCCCCTGCCCGTCAAGGAAGGCGAAAGCACCTCTACTCCCGGCAACTACGAGCTGGAGATCTACATCAACGGAAAACTCCTGCTGGAGCGTAACATCGTCATCGAATAAGCACAAAATCCTGCTCCGTGACCCACCCCGGAGCCACGGAGCAGGATTTTTACTAAGGGAACGTTGTTTAACCGGATAATGAAATTCAAATTGACAATTGATAATTAAAAATCGTCCGAGACGATACCTTCGTACCGTAGGTTTATCATATTCCCCGAATATATCATACCAAAGGTATATCATTACTTCTCTCGTTCTCTACAGGCTTTGCCTGTACGGATAAAAGCAAAATATCTCTTTCAAGAAGGAGGAACACAATGCAAAACTGGTTTGTTGTTGTCATGGGCGTATGCGTGGTATTCGCCGTTCTTGTCCTGATCATCGGTCTGTGCTACCTGCTGGCACTGGCTTGCAAGGAAAAGGAACAAGCTCCCGAAGCCTCTCCCGCCTCCACTGACGAAGCCATCCCCAACCGTGCCGAGCTGGTCGCAGCTCTCAGCGTTGCCATCGCCGAATACAGCGGTACCGACGCATCCGCAATCCGCATTCTTTCCATCAAAAAAATCTAATCAAAATTGAAAGGTGAAATTATCATGAAAAAGTATCGTGTGAATGTTAACGGCTCCCTGTACGAGGTCGAAATCGAAGAAATGTCCGCTCCCGCAACCATGTCCGCTGCCGCTCCCGCTCCCAAGGCTGCTCCCGCTGCCGCTCCCGCAGGTGGCGCACAGGTCAAGGCTCCCATGCCCGGCACCATTCTGGATGTGAAGGTTCAGAACGGCCAGTCCGTCAAGAAGGGTACTGTCCTCTGCGTTCTGGAAGCTATGAAGATGGAAAACGAAATTCAGGCTCCCTGCGACGGCAAGATCACCTCTGTAAATGTTCGCAAGGGTGACAGCGTCGAAACTCAGGCTGTTCTTTGCACCATCGGCTGATCCTCTGGACTTGGGAGGATTCTGTAATGTTAAAAAAGACAAATACCACACGCAGAGGTCTTGCGGGACTTCTGGTGCTGGCACTTCTGGTAAGCCTGTGCTGTGTACTGGCTTCCACCGCTTCCGCTGAGGAGAATGTCCTTCTGGTGGCTCCCCTGCAGGAGGAATCCAAGACCAACGGCGAAGCTGTTGAAGAATTCATCGGTCAGACCGGCGTCATGAAGCTCATCAAGAGCGCAGATTACAAGGCTGTTATCATGATTTTCCTGTCCTTCTTCCTCATGTATTTAGCGATCGGCAAGGGCTTCGAGCCCCTGCTTCTGCTCCCCATTGCCTTCGGTATGCTGCTGACCAACCTGCCCGGCGCAGGCATGTTCCACAGCGAGATCTTCGAAGGCGGTCATGTCCACTGGGATATGATCAAGGACGGTGTTGTTACGGCTGACGGCTCCGTAGAAGCCGCAGGTCTGGTCGACATCCTGTACTTAGGCGTTAAGCTGGGCATCTACCCCTGCCTGATCTTCGTAGGCGTCGGTGCTATGACCGACTTCGGTCCCCTGATCGCCAACCCCAAGAGCCTGATCCTCGGTGCCGCCGCACAGGTCGGTATCTTCGTGGCTTACATCGTTGCCGCTACCGTTCTGGGCTTCACTCAGAACGAGGCTGCTTCCATCGGCATCATCGGCGGTGCCGACGGCCCCACCGCTATCTACACCACCTCCATCCTTGCTCCCCATCTCCTTGGACCCATCGCCATTGCCGCTTACTCCTACATGGCTCTGGTTCCCGTGATCCAGCCCCCCATTATGCGCGGACTGACCACCCGGAAGGAACGCATGATCCGCATGGATAACCTGCGTCCCGTAAGCAAGAAGGAAAAGATCATTTTCCCCATTGCCATTACCGCTTTCGTTTCCATCCTGATCCCCAGCGCCGCTCCCCTGATCGGTTGCCTCATGCTTGGTAACCTGCTGAAGGAATGCGGTGTTACCGAGCGTCTGGCTAAGACCGCTTCCAACGAGCTCATGAACATTGTCGTTATCTTCCTGGGCATCTCCGTCGGTGCCACCGCAAAGGCCGAGACCTTCCTGGATTGGGGCACCATCGGCATCCTGGCAATGGGCATCGCCGCATTCGCAGGCGGTACCGCAAGTGGTGTCCTGCTGGCTAAGTTCATGAACCTCTTCCTGCCCGATGGCAAGAAGATCAACCCCCTCATCGGCTCTGCCGGTGTTTCCGCAGTTCCCATGGCAGCCCGTGTTTCTCAGAAGGAAGGTCAGAGAGAAGATCCCTCCAACTTCCTGCTCATGCACGCTATGGGCCCCAATGTGGCAGGCGTTATCGGCTCCGCAGTTGCAGCCGGCGTCCTGATCGCACTCTTCAAGTAAGGAGGACTTTTTAACATGGCAAATAAGAACCCCTTAAAGATTACAGAAACTATCCTGCGTGATGCTCACCAGTCTCAGGCCGCAACCCGTATGCGCATTGAGGACATGATCCCCGCTCTGGATCAGTTGGACAAAATGGGCTACTGGTCTCTGGAATGCTGGGGCGGCGCTACCTTCGATGTATGTATGCGCTTCCTCAACGAAGATCCCTGGGAGAGACTGCGCACCATTAAGAAGCACACCCCCAACACCAAGCTGCAGATGCTCTTCCGTGGTCAGAACATTCTGGGCTACAAGCACTATGCAGATGACGTTGTGGAAGAATTCTGCAAGAAGTCCATCGAAAACGGCATTGATGTTGTCCGAGTCTTCGATGCTCTGAACGATATCCGCAACCTCCGCAAGGCTGTTGAGTCCGTCAAGAAGTACGGCGCTCATGCAGAAGTGGCTCTGTCCTACACCGTCAGCCCCGTACATAACGACGACTACTTCGTAAAGGTCGCCAAGGAGCTGGAAAAGATGGGTGCGGACTCCATCTGTATCAAGGATATGGCAAACCTTCTCCTTCCCTACCACGCTTACGAGCTGGTCAAGAAGCTGAAGGACAACGTTTCCGTTCCCATCCACATGCACACCCACAACACCGCAGGTACCGGCGACATGGTCAACCTCATGGCTGCTCAGGCAGGTGTTGACATTGTTGACTGCGCTCTGTCCCCCATGGCAAACGGCACCTCCCAGCCCGCAACCGAAGCTCTGGTTGCCACTCTGGAAGGCACCGATCGCGACACCGGCATGGATCTGGTGAAGCTGAACGAGGTTGCCGCTCACTTCCGCACCGTTGCCGAGAAGATGAAGAAGGAAGGCACTCTCGATCCCAAGGTTCTCAACGTAGATACCAAGGCTCTGCTGTATCAGGTTCCCGGCGGTATGCTTTCCAACATGCTGGGTCAGCTGAAGCAGGCAGGTCAGGAAGACCGCTACTACGACGTGCTGGCAGAGGTTCCCCGTGTCCGTAAGGACTTCGGCTATCCTCCTCTGGTTACTCCCACCAGCCAGATCGTTGGTACACAGGCTGTTATGAACATCATCGGTGGCGAACGCTACAAGATGGTTCCCAAGGAATCCAAGGGTCTGCTCCGTGGCGAATACGGCAAGCTCCCCGGCAAGGTCAACGAGGAAGTCCGCAAGAAGTGCATCGGCGACGATAAGGTCATCACCTGCCGTCCCGCCGATCTCCTTGAACCCGAGCTGGAGAAGTACCGCAAGGAAGCCGGCGCTCTTGCCAAGTGCGACGAGGATGTTCTGTCCTACGCCCTGTTCCCTCAGGTAGCTTCCAAGTTCCTGGAGAACCGCAACAACCCCAAGGCCGCCGCTCCCGCCGCAAAGCCCGCCGACCCCAATGCCGTCCGCGAGCTCTACGTCGAAGACTGTGGAAACTAAGGGTACTCGGTAACATCTGAATAAGCCCAATCTCCCCCCGTGGCAAATCGCCACAGGGGGAGATTTTTCGTCTCTCGGCAGTGATATATCCCGCGGCAGTGACGGTGCTACGATTATGACGCTATCACTAAGGGAGATGGATTAGAAGTAATGATATACCTGCGATGCCGGATTAGGAGAAATGATATACCTGCGGTGAGGATAAGAAAAATGATATACCTGCGGTATGATATAGCTACGCTATGAATGTATCACCTGCGGTGATGGATCGAAATTATGGCTTCCGGGACGATTGCAAATTTCAGTTTATAGAGCAGTTTAGCGACGCGGTAGGCACTAAAGCCTCCCTTGTGTAAAGGGAGGTGGCACGGCGAAGCCGTGACGGAGGGATTGTGCGGTAGGGTCTTGCATCTCTAGTACGGTTTCGGCGAAATCGTACTGCGGTAACAATCCCCCACTCAAAAATCAAAAGACTTTTCACAGCTCCCTTTACACAAGGGAGCCTTGGGCGCTCCCGCGCCAGTTAGATAAACTTGAATTTATGTTAGCAACCTATTTATAATTTGCACAAGCGATCATAAGAATACGTAGCAACCATCATTGATCGGCGAGGATGGCAGTGCAGATACACAACAATCTATGTAAGCTGTACTCGTCTGTCGTAGGGCAAGCTGCCTCAGCTTGCCGGTGCAGGAACCGAAAACCTGTACCATAGGTCGTTCTCATGGAGGAACTACCGACTTTGTGCCGTTTTGCAAGTCACACAAGTCTGCCGCTTCGCGGAGGTTAAGCTGAGGTAGCGAAGGGTCGGACACGGAAGTGAATGACAGTCCGGTGGACTGTCAGAGCCGTGTCCTGACCGAGCCGCAGCGAGACCAGCTTGCTCTACGGTTAGTGTGTGCGTTGATATGCTGTTTTCCGTCCCTGTTGTGCCTGCATCAACCATCAGTGATCGGCGGTATGATGGACAAAGAAACGCAACCTCCGATATTTTCCTTCGGAGGTTGCGCTTTGTTATCAAGATAAGCTTCAATTGTCAATTCGCATTTTACTGTCCCTTCCTTACTTCCACAGCTTTTCGATCTTCTTGTATGCGTAATTGAGTCCTGCGGACAGGAGGAGGGAGGGAATGAGGATCACGATGACGATGAGGGGGAGGAAGAGGATGCGGGTGTGGAGACGGGGCAGGAGCTTGTCCAGCAGGGGGTAGAGGAAGGAGTCCACGATGCCGGAGCAGAGGTAGGCCCCGAAGACCAGACCGGAGCAGTAGGTCAGAGCCTTCCGCACCTTTTCTCCCATAAACTCATAGTTGCGATTTTGGAAGAAGCTGAAGACCAGCACCATCAAAACCGTCATGAGCATAGCCCCGTAATCCGACCAGTAGCCCACTTGGAAGGTCGCTCCGTGGGAGCGGTAGTAATTCAGTCCTCCGTGGAGGAGAGCCACCAACAGGATCAGCAGAAGATTGGGCAGAGCCTTCAGCTTCAGGGGGAATTCTCTCAGGTACATTCCTATGAAATAATACACCAGAGGGATCAGGAAGATCCAGTATTCCGGGAAAATCAGGGTGAAATTCTGGGAGCTTGCAGGGTGCTTCCACCAGCTCAGGGAGGTCAGATCCCAGATGTTCAGCACACCGGGAACAATGGCAAGAACCAGCAGGGTCAGGAGGAAGCAGGTCTTCTTGTTCCGGGAATCCAAGCTGTGGTACATGCCGTTCAGGAAGGGGATCAGAAGGAACAGACCCAGATACATTTCCACATACCAGGCGTAATTGACGGTAGTAAAGCTGAGGATGCCCAGAAGCTTCCCCTTCAGGGAGAAGCTCGCCGGATCACGCAGAGCGTCAAAGGCGATGACCAGGAGGCTTACCAGCAAATACACGCCGATCACCGGCAGGATCCCTTTGTAATAGCTACGGCTCAGCTTCTTATTCCCCTGCAAATAGCCGGACAGGGCAAGGAACAGGGGAACGCAAATCATGAGACAGCAACGGAGGGTCACCATGATAAACATGGGAAATCCTGTGACCGTATAGCTGTAGAAATTGCTGTGCTTGAAAAAGTGTTCGGAGATCACACACAGCAGGGAGAAGCAACGGATAAGATCCATTGCGGGATTTCGTTGTTTCAAGGCGGGGAAACCTCCTTTTCGGCGGATTATGAGTTATGCTTCTTTCTTAGCTGCGTGTTTCCTACGGGACAGGTAGAAGCTTTCTCCCAGATCGTAGAGGTAATTCAGCACTGCGGACAGGGCAAGGGAGCAGAGGAAGACGGCTGTCACCATAAGGGGGAAGTACAAGATCCGTCTTTGCACCACAGGCTCCCACTTGGCAAGAAGCTCATAGAAAGCGTTGTCAAAGATGGAAGACACCAGATAAGCTCCCAAACTCCATGCGGACATACGGGCAAAGACCTTCCGAAGACCCGAGCCCATAGAGGAGTAATCTCTGTTGCAGAAAAAAATGAACACCGGCACACTCAAGGCCGTCACGGCAACGGAGCGGTACTGATTCCAGACCCCTGTAATGAAGGTCGTGCCGTAGGAGCGGTAGAAGTTAAAGGCACCTACGATCACCGTGACCCCAAGGATCAACAGCAGATTCACGGAGGCCTTCAGCTTCACGGGATACTCCTTAAGATAAGCCCCGATGAAGTAGTAAGTAAGGGGATAGATCTGGATCCACCATGTGGGGGCGATCAGGTCGTAATTGCTATCGGAGGAGGGCTTCAGCCACCACTTGGGATCGAGGAAACGCCAGATGTTCAGCAAGCTGGGCAGGGCGGTGATCAGCAGAAGGGTGGCGATCAGCACCTTCTTGTGCTTCTGAGAGGGCAGATTGTGATAAATCAGATTCAGGAAGGGGATCAGCAGGAACAGCCCCAGATACATCTCAATGTACCAGCTGTATTCGGCAGTGAGGAAGGTGAAGACCCCTCGGATAGAGCCCAGTAGGCTAAACTCCTCCCGACGGAACAGGAAGGTATACAGGGCGCAAGCCATACTGGCCAGCAGATAGATCCCCACGGTCTTGGCGATCTTTCCGTAGTAGGCGCGGTTCAGCTGTTTTTTGTTCAGCAGGTAGCCGGAAAGGAGCATGAACAGTGGAACGCAGATGATGAAAAAGTTCCGCAGGGTCACCATGACGAACATGGGGAAGCCGGAAACGGTCTCCTTATAAAAACCGCAATTCAGGAAGAAGTGGACAGACACCACGCACAGCAGGGCAAAGCAACGGACGATATCCATTGCGGGATTTCGTTGTTTCATAGGTGCAAGCTCCTTTCATGGGGAAGTCTTAAGTGCCGAGGTAGATCAGCAGAACGGCAATGTCCGCAGGGGAAACGCCGGAAATACGGCTAGCCTGACCGATGGACAGGGGACGGATCTCCGAGAGCTTCTGTCTGGCTTCCAGACGCAGGCCTCCAATGGCATTGTAGTCCGTATCCGGGGGCAGAAGACGGGATTCTTCCTTCATGAAGTCGGCGATCTGCTTTTCCTGCCGTGCCAGATAGCCTTCGTATTTCACACGGATCTCCACCTGCTTCTGCACCTCTGTGGGAAGCATGGGGCGATCTTTGTCAAAGGGAGCAAGGGAGACATAGTCCAGCTCCGGACGGCGGAGAAGGTCGATGAGTCTGGCAGAGGCGGACACGGGAGCAGAGCCGCGGCTTTGGAGGAAGTCGTTGAGGGCGGGACTTGCCCCCACACCACTGCTTTCCAGACGGCGGATCTCCCGATCCACCTGACGGTATTTTTCCTCCACGGCTTCCATGCGCTCCTTGGAGATCAGACCGTGGGCATAGGCAAGGTGGCTCAGACGCTGATCCGCATTGTCCTGTCTGTGGAGCAGGCGGTATTCGCTACGGGAGGTCATGATGCGGTAGGGCTCTTCTGTGCCCTTGGTTACCAGATCGTCAATAAGTGTGCCGATATAGCCGTGGTCACGGCGGAGGATCAGAGGCTCTTTACCCAAGATCTTCAGGCCCGCATTGACACCTGCCACATAGCCCTGCACCGCCTTTTCCTCATAGCCGGAGGAGCCGTTGAACTGTCCCGCTCCGTACAGACCGGGAATTTTCTTGCTTTCCAAGGTGGCATACAGCTCTGTGGGATCTACGCATTCATACTCGATGGCATAGGCGGGGCGGAGGATCTCAGCCTCCTCCAGACCCTCCACGCTGTGGAGCATGGCGATCTGCACATCCTCCGGCAGGGAGGAGGAGAAGCCCTGCAAATACATCTCGTTGCTGTCCAAACCGCAGGGCTCTAAGAACAGCTGGTGTCTGGGCTTATCCGCAAAGCGGACAATTTTTGTTTCAATACTGGGACAGTAGCGAGGGCCAACACCGGTAATAGAGCCGTCGTACATGGGACTGCGGTGGAGGTTGTCCTTGATGATTTGGTGGGTCTTCTCGTTGGTATAGCACAGGTAGCACACCGCGCGGTTTTCCAAGGCCCGGGTGGTGGTGAAGGAGAAGGCCTCAATGTCCTCGTCTCCCTTTTGGATCTCCATTTTGGAAAAATCCACACTGCGACTGTTGATACGGGGAGGCGTGCCGGTCTTGAAGCGACGGAGGCTCAGTCCCAGCTCTCGCAGACAGCCCGTAAGCTCCGTGGCACTGCGCAAGCCGTCGGGGCCCGATTCCAGAACGCTTTCTCCCGTAATAACGGTGCTGTCCAGATAGGTACCTGCGGCAATGATACAGGCCTTGACGGCATATCTTGCTCCCAAATGGGTCGCCACTCCGCTGACCCTTCCCTCTTCGGTGAGAATACGGGTAACGGTGGACTGCTTCAGGGAGAGGTTTTCCTCCCGTTCCAGAATGTTTTTCATATATTCCTGATACCGTCTGCGGTCTGCCTGGGCGCGCAGGGAGTGGACAGCCGGGCCTTTGCCACGGTTGAGCATACGGTATTGGATGCAACAGGCATCTGCGGCCTTGCCCATCTGTCCCCCAAGGGCATCCAGCTCTCGCACCAGATGACCCTTGCCGGTACCGCCGATGGCAGGGTTGCAGGGCATATTGCCCACAGCATCTAAGTTAATGGTAAAAATCAGGGTCTTCAGTCCCATACGGGCGGTGGCAAGGGCGGCTTCGATCCCCGCATGTCCTGCACCGATGACCGCAACATCATAAGAGCCTGCGTAATATTCCATAGTTATGATCCTTTATTAAAGCGGAGATTGTTTGATCTTTGCAAAGCGTCTGGGATATTGGGCAGGGGTGGGCTTGACCTTCCGCACCACCAGCACCCGTCTGGTAGCGCCGTCGATCTCATACTCTGCCACCTGCTCCAGCTTGCCACCCAGAATGGCAATGGCTCTCTTGGCTTCCTGTAGCTCTTCCTCTGCGGCGGCGGCCTTCATGGCAAGGAAACAGCCACCGACCTTCACAAAGGGGAGACATAGCTCTGCCAGAATGTTCAGCCTTGCCACAGCGCGGGAGGTAGCCACATCGAAGCTCTCCCGATGACCGTATTCCTCTGCACGGCTTGCCACACAGTCTGCCTCCACACCCATGGCTTCCAGAGTTTGACGGAGCCAGTTGACACGCTTGTTCAGGCTGTCCAGCAGAGTCAGGCGAATGCTGGGCTCTCCCAGCTTCAGAGGCACACCGGGGAAGCCTGCACCGCAGCCCACATCGATGACACTGCGGTTTTTCAAATTTTCTATGTTCAGTAGAGCCAGACAGTCAGCAAAGTGGAGCTTTGCCACAGCCTCCGGCTCTGTGATGGCGGTGAGGTTCATGACCTTGTTCTGTTCGATCAGCTCCTTGGAGAAGCGATCAAACTGTCCCAGCTGTTCCTCGCTCAGGGACAGTCCCAGACGGGCGCATTCCTGTTGAAGTGTTTGTAGCATAGGGCCTCCTGTTATTTACCCACGCAGAAGCGTTCAAAAATACGGGCGGTAATATCTTCTCTCACGGTGCGCCCCGTGACCTCTCCCAGGGCGGTCATGGCTTCCTCCACATCTGTCAGCACAGCGTCGGGAGTCAGACCCATGAGCAGGGAGCTTTGGGCACGGGCGATGGCCTCCGCTCCACGGGTCAGAGCGCCGAATTGACGGGCGTTGGTCAGCAGAGAGCCGTCACAATGGCTTTCTCCGCCGTACCACTGCTCTACCAGAGCGGTGAGGGCATCCAGATTGTCCCCTTCCAGGGCGGAAATGTGTAATACTTGCGCAAAGGGCAGATCCTTTGCCTCTGTCCTTTGCGGCAGGTCGGACTTGTTGATGACTGCAAGACTGCGGGGGGCGCGGAGGGCGGCGGCTATGGCACGGTGATCCTCCTCGTTCAGCTCCTGAGAGCCGTCACAGACGAAAACAGCAAGCTCCGCTTCCTGTGCCGCCTGCTCCGAACGGGCAACACCCATTGCTTCAATGGGATCTCCTGCCTCACGGATACCGGCGGTGTCCGTCAGGCGCAGAAGGACAGAGCCCAGACGCACAGGCTCTTCCACCGTATCTCTGGTGGTGCCGGCGATCTCTGTGACAATGACCCGATCGTAGCCTGCCAGAGCGTTGAGCAGGGAGGACTTTCCCGCATTGGGTCTGCCCAGAAGCACAGCCTTGACACCGTGCTTCAGATGTCTGCCCCGTTCGTAGGTGGCAAGAAGGGCATTGAGCTCCTTCCGACTGCCCTCCAGCACTGCGGCCAGAGCGGGAAGCTCAAAATCTTCAATATCCTCATCGGGATAATCCAGCACCGCATGGAAATGACTGCACATATCCCGCAGAGCATCGTAAATGGGGTTGATCCTCCGTTGCAGAACACCACCCAGCTGACCTGCGGCATTGGCGGCGGCTTCGGCGGACTCCGCATCAATGAGGTCAATGACCGCCTCTGCCTGTGTCAGATCCAACTGTCCGTTCAGGAAGGCTCGCTTGGTGAATTCTCCGGGGAGAGCCTGTCTTGCACCGGCGGCAAAGAGGGACTCCAAGGCGGCGGAAAGCATGGCGGGAGAGCCGTGGCACTGTAATTCCACAGTGTCCTCTCCGGTATAGCTGTGAGGTGCGGGGCTGTAGACCCCCAGAGCCTCGTCGATGATCCTGCCCTGTCTGTCGGTGACCGTACCCAGAACCAGCTTTCGGGGACTGCAGTCTTTCAGGGCTTTTCCGCTGTGGGGACGGAAGACCTTCCCCGCAACCTCGGCACAGCCCATGCCGGACAGTCGGAGGATGCCAATGGCGCAGGGGACCTTCCCTGTGGCAATGGCGGCAATAATATCATTCATGGTAGAACCTCATTTAACCTTTAAACTGTGATTTTAAGAATCGGGCAAGCTCCTCCACCCGATCTTGGTCGAAGGGAGAGGTCATCTCCGCTTCTTCCAGAAGCTCACCCAGACTCTTGTCCGGGGAGCTGATCATGAGATCGTAGTACAGCTCCAGACCTGTGCCGTCCAGAAGCTCCTGCTGATAGATCTGCAGAGCCACATCGTTGGACACCACATAGCTGATGACATAGTAGGGAGCAATGAAGAAATGCTGTACATCGATCCAACCGGGAGCGAGAAGCTCCTCAATACCGGCATAGAGAATGTCCATGCCGTACTTTTCGTTGACCTCCAGGAAAAGCTCGTTGAGGCCTTGGGCATTGAGCTTTTCCTCGGGAAGCTCATAGGCACGGGCTTCAAATTCCGCATAGCAGGCCTGACCCAGGAACACAAGGGTGGAGTCTGAGGCCTTTCCACGGGTCAGAACACTGCGATCCGCAGGATCAAGATCCCCACGGCACAGGGCAATGAATTCCAGACCTTGGGAGAAGATCTCCGCCACATCCACCATGTTAGAACCACCGTTGTTCACAAAGGAATCGGTAAAATGTCCGAACTCGTGACTGACAGTCAGGAAGTCCGACAGGGTGTTGGCAGGGCTGACATAGAGGAAGGGCATTTCATAAGAGGTCAGATAGGTTACATAAGAGCCGGGGAGCTTGGAGGTAGAGGAACTGCAATCCCACAGCTCATAGTCCAGCATATATTCATAGGCAGTCTTCAGCACACCCCCCAGAGACTCCACGGTTTGGGAGAACAAAGACAAAGACTCCTCCAAGTCTGCAGAGGGGATCCCTGCCTGTGCCATGATAGCGGTATACAGCAGGGAGGAAAATTCCTCGGAAATGCTGTCGCAATAGCTTTCCACCTCTTGGGGACTGTAGTCACGCTCATAGGTATAGGTGTAGGCGAAGTCGGCATAGCTCTCCACCCCCACCTCCTTGGCGATCTCCTTACGCACACGGATCAGCTTGGCAAAAAGATCGGCGCACAGGGGAGAATACTTATTATAATAGGAATTGTATACGGTGATCAGATCGTTGTAGGACAGCTGGGGATCATCCAGCAGATCCTTCACAGACTGCTCCCGACCCTGCCAGGAAATGGTCATGTTGTTCTGAAGCTCCAGATATTGGGCTTGCAGATCCGCCTCCTCCTGCATGAGGGCAACGACCTCGTCTTTGGAGTAAATGCGGTTTTCGTCATAGAATTCAAAGAAGCCTTCTTCAAAATAGGCTTCCTCCAATTTGTCACGGAGGGGACTTTCCGCCATGGCAACAAAGCACTTTTCCTCTGCCTGACTCAGCAGGGGGGACTGCTCCTCACACCAGTTGTACTCCTCGTCGTAGTAGCTGTCGCTGAGATCCAGAGAGTAGCGGATATAGGCATAGCTGTGCATGGTGTTGAAGTAGCAGTGATCCTCAAAGACCTGCTCATAGGCCTCTACGATCTTGTCTACCTCCTCCTGTGCCTCTACCATAGCCTGTACGGCTTCATAGGCCTTGCGCAGACCTTGGGCATCGGGACGGCTGTATTCCATTTGGGAGAAGGGTACAGACTCAAGGAAAGGTTCATACTCCCGTTCAAAGTCCTCATAGGGAACATACTCATGGAGAGGGTTGCGATCCTCCGGCTCATCCTCTTGGGTGGTGGGAAGCTCCGGGTAGGAATCGGACTGAGAGGTCGTGGGAGACTGCTCCGAAGTGCTTTCCTGAGGACTCTGTCCGTAATAGTCCAGATATTCCTCCATTTCCTCGATCTGCTTATAGACTCGGGGCATCCAGCAGGAGCTGAGCAGGAGGCACAGACACAGGGTCAGTGACAGTAAGACTTTTTTCATGAGATCCGTCCTTTCATATCCGGCTCCCGGGAAATGCTACGGGCGATTTCCACCAGCTCGGGATGATTCCGCTCCGTACCGGCGGCAACGGAGCAACGGTCATAAAAACGCAGGGGAGAGCCGTCCAAGGCGGTGACGATGCCACCTGCCTCCGTGACAATGAGGCTACCTGCGGCATAATCCCAGGGACGCAGACAGGCTTCAAAGAACAGGTCTGCCTTTCCTGCCGCCAAATAGCACAGATCCAATGCCGCAGAGCCACCTCGACGGAAATCCAAGGCACGGGGCAGAAGCTCCTCCACCAGACGGACAGTGACAGGGATGGTTTCCCGATAGTAAATGGCAGAGCCGAAAAGCACCAGACTGTGGTCAATATCCGCCTTGGGCATTCTCAGGGCTTCCCCGTTGAGGTAAGCGCCCTGCCCCCGTACAGCGGTGAACATTTCACGGGCATAGGGATTGTAAACCACGGCGGCAACAATGCGGTCTTTTTCATACAGACCCACGCTGATACAGCTGTGGTGGAGCTTGCGGACAAAGTTGGCAGTGCCGTCAATGGGATCAATGATGAAATAGCGCTTCTTCCCCTCAATATCGCACAGATCCTCCTCCTCGGCATAGATCCCCGCATCGGGATAGGCGGCAAGAAGCTCCTTGCACAGGAAATCCTGCACAGCCTTGTCATACACAGTCACCAGATCGCAGTCCAGTGTTTTGATTTTTACGGATGTTTCGATATCATGGGCGGACAGCAACAGCTCCCCCGCCTGACGGACGATATCTTCCATATGCTGATACATAACAATCCTCCTTGGTCTTTGCACCAAAGCTCGCTTTCTTTTCAAAGCTTTCTCCCTGTTTCCGGGGCAAAAACAGTTCTATTCAATCTATTATATCACAGCTTTCCCCAAAAGCAAATAGCCAAGGCGAAAACAGCCGAAAAAAATCCCGGAGAGAAGCCGGAAACAGCCAAGAAGCAAGGAACAAGCAGAAGGTTCACAGTGCCCTAAAATTTCAGTTTATCGCTCTGTTTGTTGACGCAGATCCGTAGGGGCGGACGACCCTACAGATACAATACTGTAAACAGAGAGATAAACTGAAATTTTCACCGCAAGACACCGTGTTGAGCTTTGGGAAATATTGACGAATTACAGTACATGTGTTATAATAGAAGCGTCTTCGGATCCGGACGGCTTTTTTTCTTTAGGGGGCAGCCGTGTCATGTTCTTCTGTGAGGAACAACTGACGGTTTCGGGCACGAACCCAAATTTGAAACACGGAGGTCTTTCTTATGGCAACACTGAAAAAGCTTACATTCCGGATCCTATGTGCAGTTCTTCTGCTATCCCTGCTTCCGGCCCTTGGCTATGAAGCCAAGGCTGCAACGGTCACCTATGCAGTAGAGGGCGGAAATCTATACTTTGACCCCGTCCAAAGAACCATCACAGACTGTGATCCAAGTGTTACCTGTGTGAATATTCCCACACAAATCAATGGGGTAGCCGTGACTCGCATCGGTGCCTCTGCGTTCGAAGGATGTACCTGCCTGACAAGTGTGACCATCCCGGACAGAATAACTACCATCGACAGATATGCATTTCGTGGTTGTACCGGATTGACAAGTGTGACCATCCCGGACAGCGTATTTTACATCGGCGGAAGTGCGTTTCGCGGTTGTACCGGCCTGACAAGTATAACCCTCCCGGACAGCGTAACTCGCATCGATGACTCTGCGTTCGAAGGATGTACCGGCCTGACAAGTATAACCCTCCCGGACAGAGCAACTTCCATCGGCAGTGATGCGTTTTTTAATACCGGTTATTATAGTGACGAAAGCAACTGGGATGGAAGTGCTGTTCTATATATAGGGAATCATCTCATTCGGGCCAAAAACGGCATAAGCGGTGAGTATGAGATCCGACATAATACTTTGACCATTGCCGATGCTGCGTTCGAAGGCTGTACCGGCCTGACAAGTGTGACTATCTCGGACAGCGTAACCTCCATAACATATGGTGCGTTCTATGGTTGTACCGGCCTGACAAGTGTGAGCATCCCGGACAGTGTAACTTCCATCGACGCATATGCGTTCTATGGTTGTACCGGCCTGACAAGTGTGACTATCCCGGACAGCGTAACCTCCATAGCATATAGTGCGTTCTATGGTTGTACCGGCCTGACAAGTGTGAGCATCCCGGACAGCGTAACTTACATCGGCGCATATGCGTTCTACGGTTGTACCGGTCTGACAAGTATGACCATCCCGGATAGTGTAACTTCCATCGACGCATATGCGTTCTATGGTTGTACCGGCCTGACAAGTGTGACTATCCTGGACGGCGTAACTTCTGTCGGCGAATATGCGTTCTATGGTTGTATCGGTCTGATCAGCGTGACCATCCCGGACAGCGTAACTTCCATCGGCGGAAGTGCGTTTCGCGGTTGTACCTGCCTGACAAGTGTGAGCATCCCGGACAGCGTAACTTCCATCGGCGCATATACGTTCTATGATTGTACCGGTCTGACAAGTATGACCATCCCGGACAGCGTAACTTCCATCGGCGAACGTGCGTTCTATGGTTGTACCGGCCTGACAAGTGTGACCATCCCGGACAGCGTAACCTCCATAGCATATGATGCGTTTCGCAGTTGTACCGGCCTGACAAGTGTGACCATCCCGGACAGCGTAACTTCCATCGGCGAACGTGCGTTTCGCGGTTGTACCGGCCTGACAAGTGTGAGAATTCCGGACAGTGTGACTACCATTGCCGACTATGCGTTCTGTGACTGTACCGGGCTGACGAATATTTATTATACAGGCACAGAAGAAATGTGGAATGCAATTGATGTGGGGGCGAAGAATGATCCGCTTCTGAATGCCAACATCCATTTCCTGAGTGATATGGAGATGCGGATCTACCACACCCTGAATCTGGGAGGGGACATTGCCATCAACTACATGGTCCTAGCGAAGGATCTGGAGGACTATGAGGATTTCTATATGGAATGCCTCCTGCCGGAATATGAGGGGAATGACTTTGTACAAAGCTCCACTGTCCGTCTGACAGGGGAACAGAGAGGGATCTTTTACTACTTTGTTCTGGACGGTCTGGTATCCTTCGAGATGAACAACGAGGTACAGGCACAGCTTGTGATGCACAAGGAAAACCGGATCTACCTTTCCAATGTGGATCATTACAGCATCGCCACCTATGCCTACAGCACCATGAGGGGCGAGAACAATCCCGATGCTCTGAAGGCCGTTTGCGCAAACCTCCTGCAGTACGGCGCAAAGGCACAGCTCTGGAAGGGCTATCGCACGGACGCTCTTGCAGATGCAAACATGACCGAGGCGCAAAGAAGCTACCTCACAGATCCGCAAACCGTTACCTTCAGCAACAACAAGAGTGTCGCAAGTTCCTCAAAATTCAAGGTTAGCTTCGTAGGCGTAGCCATGCGACTGGACAGCAAGATCGTGGTACGCTATATTGTTGACCTGAGCAAGTACAGGGGAGACTTGAATCGGCTGAGTCTGCATATCAACTACAAGGGGATGGACGGCACGAATGAATCCGTTGTCCTCTGGGAGCTTGAGCCCTATTCTCCCTCTCAGAACTACTATGCCTTCAGCTTTGACGGACTTCTGGCAGCCGAGCTTCGTACCGTTATCTCCTCCGTCGTCTGCGAAGGCGGCACGCGTATATCCGGGACCATGAACTACTCCGTGGACACCTACGGCAACGACAAAACCGGCACCCTCCTCACTTTGGTCCAAGCCATGATCGCCTACTCCGATGCTGCGAAGGCGTACTTTGCCTCTTGACGGATCGTATACCGCAAGTGGGCAGTGGAAAGTTTTTGAATAATGGACAATGAGTCCTAATTGAAATCCCAAGCACCGGTCACCGACCCTCAACAAGTCGCTGACCGGTGTCATTATTCTGTACAAGCCCCCGTCCCCAATCCCACAATACACAAAATTTCAGTTTATCGCTCTGATGATTTGACACTTTGTGTCATGAATTGATGCGGGGCATCATGATTTCTCGCTACGCTCCATGATTTGAATTGCCAAAAAACAATGTGCCGTAAGGCACAAATCATGCCGTAAGGCAAATC
>JAZMZW010000147.1:0-2953 GCA_045586205.1 Faecousia sp.
TTGATCGCCTTTTGGAAAGAACTTTGCCCGAAGAATTTCTACTTTCTCCTCGTTAGAGGAGCTTAGTGGGGTATCTTCCGTTTGTCGTAATGGTGGGATTACTATAGGTCCATTTTGAGTCCCAAACGCCCTTCTGCTCCATTTAGAGAGCGTCCATAGACCCTTGTTGTACGGCTTTCCGGCGGGGTCCTCTGTTAATTCCTGAACTAGTCTTCGCCATCTTGTTCTCCCATTGCGTCTCATTTCCCGTTGGAGCCGATTGTTGAATCGCTTCCACTCTGCGGCATCCTGCCCATCCCTTGTTTTCTGGAATTTCTTCCGCGCCCGTCTCGCTCCTGCAAGCAGCTCAGTTGCCTTTGGTGACCATTCAGGTCGGGCTCGGTCACTTGGCTGGGTTTTAGGGCAGTGTTCTTCGAGTGCCCTTTGTACCACAGTTTGAAGCTTTGTGGCCGCTATATGTGGGTTTTGGTCTCGCCATAACGATGGGTGGACGCAGTCTATGATTGCTTTCCAGTCTGCCTTTTGGAGAGCATACCTTTTTCCCTTCCGGGGGTCCGGGATGTTTATGTCGATTCTAATCTCTATTGGGAAGTGGTCTTGTATGAGCGCCCACTCCCCTCTTGGTTTATATGCCATTATCCATGGTGCTAAGTCTTGCGATGCAAAACCGAGGTCTAGCACCGCGTCTGACTGTCCTCTGCTCCAGGTGGTTGCGCCTGGTTCGTTTAGGAGCTGGAAGTCCAGACCTGCCATCCGGGTAAGAAGGTGGTCCGCTTTTGGTTCTCGTTCAATCGGCACTCCCGCCCACTCGGGATGGTGGGCATTAAAATCTCCCATTATAATTGTTCGGCCAGATGCGGTTGCCTCTAAGATTGGCTTTATCTGCCTCCATTTAGACAGTCTAGGCTCGTCTGCTCGTCCAGGGGGGTTGTATACATTTACAATGTTCAGTGGTTCATCTCTGTCTTCTGTTGTAATCTGGAGCCATTCTACAAAGTCCGTGGCCTCAACCACCTTCCAGTCCGTGAGTGGGATTTTGTCGTGAATGAGGAATAGAACTTTAATGCCATATCGTACTTCTCTGCTATAGCGATAATTCCTTGGGCTGTAGGTGAAGTTTGGGGTTCGTGTGGTTGTGGCCGGCTCTTGAAGTGCAATGATCGGGTATTCCTTTGGGTCCAGGCTGTCTAGAAACGGTCTGGCCTTTTTGTTGTTGGCATTTCCGCAATTGTATTGAATGATATTAACTCTCCTCATTGAGAGAGTTCGGTAATTGTGTCCTCCACATTGGGTGAGTTTTCCATTTGGGCGGGGACTAACCTGGTTTGTCCAGGCTGGCTTGCTGCCTTCGAGATGTCCGTTGGACGGCCTGCAACCTTCCTCCTCTTCCCTATTCTTTCAACTGTTATCCATCCCGTGCTGTCGTTCGAGCTGCCAGGTGATGCTGTAGAACTGCACCCGGCAGTAAAGGAGCATGTCGGTGTAATAGTTCCACCCTGAATCAGCGCCGTTTTCCTAGCCAGTTGTGTTTTGAGTTCCGCATTACGAGTCTTGAATTTTTTGAACTCTGGGCACTTGCTCATTTCCCAGGCAACATGTCCCCTCTTCTTGCAGCCTGCGCATGAGGCATATTCCTTGCCAATTGTTGTGCATTCCTTGGTGGCATGCTTGCCGGCACAGTGTCCGCAGTACTCTTGTGGGGAGTTACAGACTGACTGATGGTGCCCCCACTTAAGGCATCGGAAGCATTGCTCTTCCTTTAGCGAGACGTCCCACAGCTGAACTGGAAACCACTCTCCTCCCACAAGAAGACCTTCCCTAACAAGTTTGTGCTGGGTTTCCTCCGTGTCCACTGTGAGGATGACTGAACCCTTCTTCTTTTGGGGGTCACCCCTCCTCTTTCTCAACTCCTTCGTGGAGTATAGCCATTCGACTCTTTCCAGTCCCGCTCCATTTCTCTTCCGCGCCTCCGCCAGCCAGGTATCATTTTCCTCGCATTTCCGGTTCTGGATTTGTGCATCGAGCGAGATGCCGGATACCATAATAAGATATGGTCTTCGAATAAGTTTCATCCCCTCGGCTCCTTGAAGACCGAGCTGAATGATTTGATCCCTCCTTTTTGGGTCACGAACGACCACTGATACTTTGTTTGCTGCCCTTGGGTGGGGGATGATTGCCTTGGCGTCAGGAATGGCTTTGCGAATCCTTTTGAGCCGTTCTTCCGACGTTTCCCTTTCTGTCCCTTCCATCTCCTCCAGGCGTACCTCTATCCTGGCGGGTAGGTGATTTCCCTGAGCTACGCTGCTCCAGGTTGGTGTTGCGGTAGTTGCTGTTGCGACTGCCTTTGTCAGACCGCCGCCAAGACGGGCTTCCATTGCCCCCACCCTCTTCTGAATGTCAAGAAGGATTTGTTTCTGATCCTGGTTGGAGTTCTCTACGTCTCCTTTTAGAACCATTTGTGTCACTGTTTCCAGCTGCCCTACACTTTCCACAATGTTTGCCAGGATAATGGCCAACGTCGTATCCGGAGTAGCGAGCTGGAGCCCCTCCTTACTCATTTTTTTAATTTGCGCCATCTTTTGCATTATCGCATGTTCTTTCCTAGGTCCCTTTATCGTTCTCCCTTCTTTTTTTCCTGTGTTTGTGGCCATGCGGGTATCGTCCTGCGTGGTCCCGCGCGTCGCGGTTCCACGCGTCGCGGACGCGTTTTGGGTGTCAGATACACTCCCCACGCTTTGTTGATCAACCATCGCTTCCAAGACTGGTTGCGAGGTGGATTCTGGTGTTTTCGGAGTCGTAGAATCCGATAATAATGCCGGATTGGTTTATTAAGCAGTTTTCAGGGTGTTGTCGGAATGGTGTTCCTCCCGCCGTTACTAATAATTGCGAGATTTTAGCTTAATACTACCTATTGCAGTTTATTACTAGATTAGCTGTTATTGCTACCTATGTT
>JAZMZW010000148.1:0-17808 GCA_045586205.1 Faecousia sp.
CAGAACGACATGGCTACGATCCGACTTAGTAAGGTCGGGCATCTTCTTCTCAGCGATTTCACGCAGCTGAGCGGTGGTAATGGAACCAACCTTGGTCTTGTTGGGGACACCGGAACCGCTGTCCAGCCCTGCAGCCTTCAGAATGAGGGTGGGGGTGGGAGGGGTCTTGGTGATGAAGGAGAAGCTGCGATCGGAGTAGACAGTGATGACTACGGGGATCTTAAAGCCGGCCTGATCCTTGGTGCGGTCGTTGAACTCTCTGATGAACTGAGCGATGTTAACGCCATGCTGACCGAGAGCGGGGCCAACGGGGGGAGAAGCAGTCGCTTTCGCGGCGGGGATTTGCAGTTTGATATAACCAGTAACTTTCTGTGCCATGATTAGCACCTCCATAAATAGTGTGGTAATTTTGCGGGGGGTGAACCCCTCCCACGGCTATCTTTTACCTTAGATAGCTTCGACCTGATCCAGTCTGAGAACCTTGGTAGCAGCCATGCCACGCATGAGCTCGATGGAGACCTCGACTTCTTCCTCATCCACGTCAATGGAGAGTACCTTTGCTTCATTGTTGATGAAGGGGCCATCCACGATCCTGACGGTGCTGCCGACCTTGTAGTCAAGGACGATCTCTTTCTTGTGCAGGCCGAGAGTGATCAATTCTGTTTCGGTCAAGGGGACCGGTCTGTCACTGCCGGAAGTGATAAAGCCGGTAACACCACGGACATTCTTGATAATGTGCCACGCTTCGTCGGACATGACCATTTTGATCAGCACATAACCGGGGAACAGCTTGCGCTCGTAGGTCTTGATGCCATTGTCGGTGTACTCGTTGACAGTCTCCATGGGAATTGCGATCTCATAGATGGTGTCTTCCAGACTGCGACTGACGATAGTCTTTTCGATGGTGTTCTTTACGGCATTTTCATAACCGGAGTAGGTATGCACAACATACCATTTTGCTTCTTCTGCCATAAGGATCAGAGAATATTGCCCAGCAGGGCGACCAACTGACCTGCGATCCAGTCGAAGCATACAACGATGATGCCGACAACGAGGATAGCGCCCAGAACGATGAGCGTGTTGTTGATGAGCTGCTTGCGGGAGGGCCATACAACCTTCTTAAGCTCGCTACGCATCTCACGGAACCACTTGCCAATCTTGCTGCCGGTACGGGCGAAGAAATTGGGCTGCTTGTTGTTAGTTTCTGCCATGTTGCTCATCCTTTCGTTTACTTTGTCTCGTTATGAACAGTATGCTTTCTGCAGAATCTGCAGTACTTCTTCATTTCCAGACGGTCGGGATCGTTCTTCTTGTTCTTCATAGTGTTGTAGTTTCTCTGCTTGCATTCGCTGCATCTAAGGGTGATCTTTACTCGCATTTCGGCACCTCCTTAATTATTTGCCTCCCTGCTTCACTGCGGCTATGAAAAAATTTAGCAGACGCAGAAACTACTAAGCGTCTTCCGCAGGTGAAATCGGACGCAAAAATAAAACCTCCGATTTCGCAGGTATGGGTATTTTACCACAAATTTCTCATTTCGTCAATGGTTTTTTCTGATTTTTTCAAGTTTTTTTGCAATTATTTTCTGTTTTCCTTCTCAAAATACCCATGAGGAACTCCACCGGACGGTATTTATTGGCAAAAGGATTTCTCCTCTCCCGAAAAGTCCGTCAATTCCTACAAAAAAACAGAGACGAAGTCATCGCCCCGTCTCTGAATTTTGTGTATCAAAAAATTTAAAACAGCAGGAATGCCCGATACACGAGGAAGGACACGACCCATGCCAGCAGACACTGGAGGAATGCCACCAAAGCCCCGCGGTACTTGCCACCCAGTTCCCGCCCGATGGCCGCAACAGCAGCCACACAGGGAGTATACAGCAGGGTGAAGGACAGGAAGCTTGCGGCAGAGGCGGTGGTAAACAAGGTGGGCAGACTTGCCACTACACCGCTCTCCCCTGCTCCCGTCAGGATGCCAAGGGTGCTGACCACAGCCTCCTTTGCGGTAAAGCCGGTGACCAAAGAGGTGGTGATCCGCCAATCGCCGAAGCCCAGGGGAGTAAACAAGGGGCTCAGGATCTTCCCCAGATCCGCAAGGAGACTGACAGAACTGTCCTGTGTATAGTTCAGACGCATATCAAAGCTCTGCAAGAACCAGATCACCACAGTTGCAACGAAGATCAGCCCAAAAGCTCTCTGCAAGAAATCCTTTGCCTTATCCCACAGGAGCATAGCCACACTCTTGGGAGAGGGCATACGGTAATTGGGAAGCTCCATAACAAAGGGCACAGGCTTACCACGGAAGGCCGTTCCCTTGAGGATCAGAGCCAGAAGCACACCTACCAGCATACCGCCGAAGTACAGCACACCCATAGTCAGAGCCGCAGACTTGGGGAAGAAGGCCGCCGCAAACACACCGTAAATGGGGATCTTTGCGGAACAACTCATAAAGGGGGTCAGGAGAATGGTCATTCGTCGGTCTCTGGAAGATGGCAAGGTTCTGGTTGCCATAACCGCAGGGACAGTACATCCGAAGCCGATAAGCATGGGCACAAAGCTCCGACCGGACAGACCGATTTTTCTCAAAATCTTATCCATCACAAAGGCCACTCTCGCCATATAGCCCGTATCTTCCAGAATAGACAGGAAGAAGAACAGCACCACAATAATAGGCAGGAAGCTGAGCACACTTCCTACACCGGCAAAGACACCGTCAATGACCAGGCTGTGGACAACAGGGTTGATGCCATAAGCCTCCAAACCACGGTCTGCCATGGCAATGATCCAATCGATCCCTGCCGCCAGCTGATCCTGCAGGAACACACCGATCACCGAAAAGGTCAGCCAGAAGACCAGCAACATAATGCCCACAAAAATAGGCAGAGCCAAATACTTATGGGTCAGGATGCGATCCATTGCCATAGAGCGTAAATGCTCCTTGCTTTCCCGACACTTGACCACTGTGCGACTGCACAGATTCTCTATGTACTCGTAACGCATGGAAGCAATGGCGGCATTCCGATCCAGACCGCCCTCCCCTTCCATTTCCACAAGGCTGTGCTCCAGAAGTTCCAGTTCGTTGCTGTTGACTCCCAGACGGGCAATAATATCCTCGTCACCCTCTATCATCTTGGTAGCGGCGAAACGACGGGAGACGCCTGCCTTCCTTGCATGATCTTCGATCAGGTGGGACACAGCATGGATGCAACGGTGTACCGGGCCGTCGGAGCAGAAGTCTACCTTCTGGGGAACAGCCTTTGCCCTTGCAACCTCGATAGCGGAATCAATGAGCTCGTCGATGCCCTCGTTCTTAATGGCAGAAATAGGTATTACAGGGATGCCCAGCTCCTTTGCCATTTCCTTGACGTAGACCGTACCGCCGTTGCCTCTGACCTCGTCCATCATATTCAGGGCGAGAACCATGGGAACCTGCATTTCCAGAAGCTGAAGACTCAGGTACAGATTGCGCTCAATATTAGTAGCATCGATGATGTTGATGATCCCGTCGGGTTTTTCATCGAGAATAAAATCACGGGTCACGATCTCCTCCCCCGTATAGGGACGCATGGAATAAATTCCCGGGAGATCCACAAGTTGGCAGTCCTTCTTCCCACGGATGACGCCCACCTTGCTGTCCACAGTAACACCGGGGAAGTTGCCCACATGCTGATTAGAGCCTGTAAGTTGATTAAAGAGGGTGGTCTTACCGCAGTTCTGATTGCCTACCAATGCAAAAATCATTCTGCCTCATCCTCCTTGATCTCGATTTTCTCTGCATCTTCCAATCGGAGGGTCAGTTCATAGCCTCTCAGACGGATCTCCATAGGATCCCCCATAGGGGCAATACGCTGAACCGTAACCTTGGTATTGGGGATCAAGCCCATATCCAGCAAACGGCACCGCAGGATACCTTCACCGCCGACGGTGAGGATCCGTCCGCTTTTCCCGATTTCCAAATCTTTCAATGTCAATTTCTTTCACCTCAGTTATACATGACTAACTTCTCTGAAAATATACCATATCTTGCTAATCTTGTCAAGGTTTTTTTGCTTGAATTTTGAAGTTTTTTCATATATAATAGATAGAAAGACATTCCAAAGGAGAAAATCATGAGAGTTCTTGCAATTGATTACGGTGATGCCCGTACAGGGATCGCCATTTCCGATGCTATGGGTATGATCGTGGGGCAAACCACCGTCATCCACAGTCGCAGAGCGGAAAAAACCGTCGCAGAAATTGACCGCATCATCAAAGAAAGCGGAGCCCAAAAGCTGGTCATGGGCTTCCCCCGTAACATGGACGGCTCAGAAGGTCCCCGTGCGGATCTTTACCGCGAATTTGCCGCCTTGGTGGAGCAGACAACAGGTATGGAAGTCATCCTCTGGGATGAGCGACGTACCACCGTGGAAGCCCATAATATTCTCTCCGACTGCAACTATCACGGCAAGAAACGAAAAAACACCGTAGATGCTGTTGCCGCTTCTTTGATCCTTGAGGGCTACTTAGCCTTCTTATCCCGATAAAACAGCTCCCTCAGCCCCACAGGCAGGAGGAAGAGCCCGAACAACCGCCTCAGTAATTCCGTATCCATTCCCCCTGCCACATAAGCGCAAACCGCCGCCGTGACAGTGCCTGCCAAAGCCCCGGGGATCAGGATCCGCCATTGCAGGAGGCGGTTTTTCTTATGAAAAATCAGCGCTCCCAAGGCAGTGGGAAGGAAATACAGCAGATTGATGCCCTTTGCCACATTTTGACTCAGGCCTGCCACAGCAGTCATCCAGACCATGAGCAAGCTCCCCCCGCCGATCCCCAGTCCTGACAGCACACCGCAAAGCAAACCAACCAGAATCTCCGTCATGGCTTCAATAGCCTCCATGCTCCCCAGAGGATAAACGCACCCATGATCCGGTGAAGCCAATGAGGCTGTAGCTTCTTCAGAAGCATACCACCGCAGAGGCCACCTGCTACACCTCCTAAAATATATGTCAATCCTTCCCTTTCCACAACCCCAACTTGAAGGAAATATATTGCCAGTGACACCGCGGACAGAGGCAGAATGATAGCAATACAACAGGCAAACAGCTCTTTCCCCCTCAGATCACAGAATTTTTCCAGCAAAGGCAAAAGAACCATTCCCCCACCTGTCCCAAGGAGTCCATTTACCGCACCTGCCAAAGCACCGCACAAGCACGCAGGCAAAATCTTACACTTTCTCATCCCAAGCACCCCGATCTCAGTTTCTGCAAAAATACTGCATATATACCCCAAAGGGGCATTTTCAAATTGACAATTGAAAATTATGAAACCTGTAGTGCTGAGTTTCATATTTTGCCAATTTCAGTTTATCGCTCTGATGATTTGACACTTTGTGTCATGAATTGATGCGGGGCATCATGATTTCTCGCTACGCTCCATGATTTGAATTGCCAAAATACAATGTGCCGTAAGGCACAAATCATGCCGTGAGGCAAATCATGGCATAGCCAATTCATGCCCGGCAGGGCAATTCATTATCGTGCTGAAAGCACGATAAACCGGAATTTGCCGACTCTTGATCCCAATTCAATTGCCAGAAACTATCCACTGTCCACTTTCAACTGTCAACTTCCTAAAAACTCCCCACTCATATCTTCCCCTCTTGCGGAATATACTCTGACAACAGCTATTTAATGTCTGCTGAATAAGTCGCGGTAGCGACTTATTCCCACAGCTATGCTGTGGGAACCTGTAAAAACGGCTGTTTTAAGCCCTTTTTGCAGGTATACAGCCATTATACACTGTGTTTTTTCCAGCGAGTATCTTGATAGTCGTTGGAAAGGTGCAAGATTTTTGCGGTAAAACCGCCAAAAACCTTGCACTTGAACAACGCAAATCAGTCCTGAAAGCCTTGGCTTGCAAGGACAATTGCGTAGTTCAGCACACATTATTTAAGAGGTGGATATCATGGAACAAATCGTAAATCACATTCTTCTCATCGGCAATCCCGTATCTGCGCCTGTCTATTCCCACAGCAATCACGGCAGAGACTTTTATACCTTTTTCCTTGAGGTCAGTCGTCTTTCCGGGACGGCCGACTGTCTCCCTGTCCTGCTCCCCTATGACCTCATGGTACAGTGCCACATTACGGAGTCCCGTAACCTGTGCCTCATAGGACAGCTCCGTACTTATAACAACCGCAAGGCCGATGGCAGAAAGCTGATCCTTTCCGTCCTTGCTCAGAGCCTCAGCCTCACAGACCTGCCCCATGACAATCAGGTACAGCTGACCGGCACCATATGCAAAGAGCCAAATTACCGCCGTACCCCACTTGGCAGGGAGATCTGCGACATTATGCTGGCTGTAAATCGGAACTACCGCAGAGCGGACTATCTCCCCTGCATCTTATGGGGAAAGGAAGCCGCCCGTATGTCCACCTATCCCACAGGCACGACTTTACATCTCACCGGTCGCCTCCAAAGTCGGGAATACACAAAAGTCACCGATGAAGGCAAAGAAACCCGAACCACATACGAGGTCTCAGCCATCACTGCAAGCCCGGTAGAAGTTGAAAGCGGACAGTGAACAATAAACTGCAAATTTGGCAATAACAAATTTCAATCATATCACCGAAGGTGATACCTTCACTATCGTAGCGTCATCACTAACGCAGTAACATCACAGCGAAGCTGCATCATTAGCGTAGCGTCATCACTTAAACAAACGGCCCGGTTCGGAGAGAAAATCTCCGAACCGGGTCATTTTCAATTTTCAATTCCAAATCAAATTCTTGCGTGTCCCTGGGCACAAATTGTCTCCACTACCCGATCTATATACTGTCGGCACAATTCGTCTTTTTCCGCTTCTACCATGACACGGATCACAGGCTCTGTTCCGGATTCTCTGACCAAGATCCGTCCACAGTCTGCCAATTCCTTTTCCACCTCGGCTATAGCCTCCTGTACCACAGGGTCTTCCAAGGTCTCCCGTTTGGAACTCACAGGCACATTCTTCAGCACTTGAGGATATTGCTCCATACCCTCACACAGCTCCTCTAAGGACTTCTTCTTTGCCAGCATGACCTCCATAAGCTTCAGACTGGTCAAGATCCCGTCTCCTGTGGTGGCGTACTTATTGATGATAATATGCCCGGACTGCTCACCGCCCAATCGGCAACCATGCTCCTGCATATATTCATACACATACTTATCTCCCACTTGAGTCTTGGCATAGTCCATGGACTGTGCCTCCAAAGCCTTGTATAAACCGAAGTTGGACATAACCGTGGTGACCACCCTGTTGTGATCCAATTGTCCCCGTTCTTTCATGTATTTCCCAAGGATATACAGAATGTGATCCCCGTTAACCACAGAGCCTTTTGCGTCTACGCACAGACAGCGGTCTGCATCTCCGTCAAAGGCGAAGCCCACATCCAAGCCCTGCTCCACTACCAGCTTTTGCAGATCCTCCAAATGCGTAGATCCGCAAGCACGGTTAATATTGCATCCATCAGGCTCTGCATGGATCACATAGGTTTTTGCTCCCAGTGCGTCAAATACAGCAGGAGCAATACTCCACGCCCCACCGTTGGCACAGTCCAAGCCCACCTTCAGCCCCTTAAAGGAGTGCCGTGCCAGACTGATGAGATAGCCCACATAACGATTTCTTCCCGACACATGATCCACTGTTCTGCCGATCTTCTCCCCCATGGCGAAGGGAAGTTGTGTATACTCTGCACCAAAGAGCTTGAGACATCCGTCCAAATAATCCTCTATATAAGAAATCGTATCCTCATCCATTTTCTCCCCTTGACAATTGATGAGCTTCAAACCGTTGTCATAAAAGGGATTGTGACTTGCAGAAATCATGACCCCGCAGTCAAAGTCCTCCGTACGGGTCACATATGCCACAGAGGGGGTGGTTGTCACATGGAGCAAATAGGCATCCGCTCCCGAAGCTGTGATCCCTGCCGCCAGGCTGTATTCAAACATATAAGAAGATCGGCGGGTGTCCTTCCCAATGAGGATCCGTGCAGATCCCGTTTTCCGTTTCACTCCGAAATACCATCCCAAAAATCGCCCCACAGCAAAGGCATGCTCCGCAGTCAAGCCCCCGTTAGCCTGCCCCCGAAATCCGTCTGTTCCGAAATATCTACCCATATACATACATCTCCTTCATTGTTCGTTCCGTTTGGCAATGATTTGATCCCGACTCTTATATATGTGCCCCTCCGGCACGACCCCTCGGACACTTGCCAAGGGATATACCTGTACGCCACGACCTAACACGCTACCGGGGTTCAATACCGCATTGCAGCCGATCTCCGAGAAGTCCCCCACCATAGCACCGACCTTTTTCCGACCGGTATTGATGGGCAAGTCCCCGTGGATCACCACCGGGCTTTTGTCCGACTTCACATTGGAGGTAATGGAGCCTGCGCCCATGTGTGCCTTGTAGCCCAGAATGCTGTCTCCCACATAGTTGTAATGAGGCACTTGCACCCCGTCAAAAAGGATGACATTTTTCAGTTCTGTGGAATTGCCGATCACGCAGTTCCCTCCAACCAAAGCATTCCCCCGAATATACGCTCCCGGACGAAGCTCTGTTCCCGGCCCTATAATACAAGGTCCTTGAATCTGCGCCGTAGGGGAGAGCCTTGCAGTATAATGGACCCAGACTCCCGCAGAAATCTCCATATATTCCTCCCGATCCAGTTCCCGACCTACGTTATATATCATATCTCCGATGCCGTCCAAGGCTTCCCATGGATAGGAAAAGCCCCGTAAATATCTCTCGGCCAAACTATGTTTTAAGTCAAATAAATCATTCACAGTCAGCATAATACATCGTCCTTTCTATGGATGAATTCCCCCGAGCGTAACTTATCTTAGCATGATAAAAAGGAGAATGCAATCATTTTTTGTCTTTTTCGATTATTTTTGTTTTGTTGCACAATCGATTTATGTAAATCCTAAGGGTATTCCCACGAATTTTCTAAATTTACCCGTTCCCTCCCCTTGACAAGCCCCTTGGGCTGTAGTACACTAAAGCCAAACTATGAGAAAGCGAGGAAGCGACCATGGCGCTGCAAGGAATTTTCTGTTGCAAGGAACTGGAGCAAAGCATCACTCCCGAAAAAAGCATGCTGTTCTACCACCCCGTATTTGAGGAATTCGGCATTCCCTTCTCCACGGAGGAAGGCTTCAGCTATATGACCATTGGCTACTGCCCCTGGTGTGGCAAGCCCCTGCCCGAAAGCAAGCGAGAACAGTGGATCAAGGCCAAAAAGGAAGAACAAGCCCAAAAGGACAACTCTTGATAAGAACCCCGATGGGATTGAATTGACAATTGACAATTGAAAATTGAAAATTAACAAAAAAGCAGTTTTCGCCACACTAAGTACCGGAAACTGCTTTTATTGATTCCATGTACCTCTCCCACACCGTTATATTACAACAACGCATCCGTGAGATAAGGTCGCAGAGGCTTACAAGTTAGTGGAGAAAAGTTTGTGATTTGCACGAATTTACGATGAATAGACCAAATTTTCAACTTCTTCTCTCCTTCCGTGCGCCCCCACCTTCCTCATCAGAGGAAGGCACTAAATCGACTCGACCCCTCAGTTTCTTATAATCGTAAGACATCGGTGTCCCTCCTTTCGAAGTTTAATTTGCTTGAACTTCTTTTATGTTACCACAGGTTTCACGACTTGTCAACAGGTAAGTTCAATTTTATTAAATTTTTTATTTTCCTCTTGAACTTTAATTCAAAGCGTGATATAATAGCCCCGAGGTGATAATAATGAAGGTTAGCAACACATCAGAAAGGCTTCGGCTGTTTCTCCAAATGAGCGGACTCAGACAGGTAGAATTCCTAAACAGGCTTGATCCTTATTGCCGAATGCATGGTGTTAAGTTCGGAAAGAGCCACTTAAGCTTATATCTGTCAGGGAAAGCAGAGCCGAAACAAGACAAACTATCTATTATCGGAATGGCTTTTAATGTCAACGAAGCATGGCTCATGGGATACGATGTCCCAATGGAGGCCACTCCTACCACATTCCAAAAATCCGGTCATGTGGGGAAATTTATTGTAAAAGAAAAAAAGTCCGACAAATCGATCAAGATCGTCACAAAAATCGATTCGGAGCTTTACCGCAATTTGTGTATTTTGGCTGAACAAGACGAACGGTCCTTTGAAGAAGAACTTGAATACCTGTTATATTGGGCGGTAGATAACGAAATAGACTCTCGTTCTACATAGTATTTGTATAACTGTGAGGTGAAATCCATGTCAAAACATACACACCAAAAAAGACCCCGTAAAAAGCCCTCCAAAGTCGGAACTGTGTTCTGCTTTTCCCTGTCCGTACTCGGTCTGTTATTTCAGCTTTTAGCATTTATGGGTAGCAGAGTCAGCTCTTACACGCCCTATCAACTACCCGAATTCCGTTCCTTGACGGAATTCCTGTTCTGGTGGGGCTCAACACACCTGCTTGCATCATTGTCAATTTTGTTCCTGATCCTCGGCATCAGCGACATCGTTATCAGGCGCCGGTGGGTAGATACTCCACCTTCCGGAGAGCCGGAAGTCATTCTCTATCACTCCGCAAACTTCAGTCCCGATCCCACATCCCCCGGATACATAATATGCGACATCTGCAATTCCAAGCAGGAGGATTCCCGCACACGCTGTGATAAATGTGGCGCACCTTTTGGCAAATCCGAAGTATAACCGATAATTCATATAATTTTTTCCGATACTATTACAAGGAGGACATAATATGCCAGAACTCACTGAGCAAGCTATCGTTGCAGAATTCATCGGCAAGCCCATCACCGCAGATCCCTTGCCCAAATGGGTATGGGACAGAGGCAATAGCCATGTCATCTACTGTGCCAGCCATCTCGCAGATGACAAGAGCCTGAGAGAACAGTTTGGCATCACAGAGAAACTGAAGGAGTCATGGCACCGCAGAGGCAATGAGCTTGACATCCACATTACCGAAACAGCCGGAGTCATTTCTTCCGTTGTAATCGACAAATACAACAACGGAGAGGGAGCAAGACCCTCCGGAGACGGACCTCGGAAAACCACTCCCCAAGAGCTGAGATTAGTCATCAGACTCCTAACCGCCCTCACAAAAGCATAAAAAAAGACCGCCCCGGTCTCGCACACCGAAGCGGTCAGCAGAAGAACACCCACCAAAACTACAGGGATTCGTCTACCCTTTTATGGTACAACAAAATCCCTCAAATGTCAATCATAAAAGGAGGAAACCATGCATATACCCAAAGCTATAAAATTGAAAAGCGGCGAATATATGATCCGACTTCGGGTAGGAGGTGTGGAACAGTATATCACCGATACTGATAAAAGCAAATGCGAGAAGAAAGCAAGAGCCGTCAAAGCCGCATTCCCGGCAGATTCCAAGCTAAAGGAACAGCTCTGCAAAAAGCCCACAGTGGATGCCGCTATTGAAAATTGAAAATTGAAAATGAACAAAAAAGCAGCACACTAAGTACCGGAAACTGCTTTGATTTATTCAATTTAAATCCCTTCGCAATAACTTACACATTCTAAACCCCATCGACGCAGTCGATACCTTCACTATTCACTATTCACTATTCATTATTCACTTAAAAAAAGCCTCCTCCGTCCCTAAATGTAGGGTCGGAGAAGCCTTTTTTCGTTTCTGTATGAACGACTGTGGGAGCCTTAAACGGGCTCGTCCATGAGGCGCTCGAATTCGGCGGAAACCAGGTCGAAGTCTTCCTCGGGGATGTCTACCAGTTCGAAGTCGTCATCGGTGGGGACATACTCGTACAGGTATACATCGTCGCTGTCATCCAGTGCTTCCAGAGCGATGTATTCCTTATCCTTGCACTCGAAGGTGCCCATAACGCCACATTCGAAGCTTGCGCCGTCGTCAAATTCCAGAGTGAGGATCTCGTCCTCGCCGTATAATGCTCTCTTATCTTCCATGAGAAGTAACCTCCTGTTTTGTGGTATCTTTAGTATACTTGCTTTTAGGGGATTTTGCAAGCTATTTTTCAAATTCTTCCATGATTCTTTGAAATTCCTTTGCCGCAAGGGTAAATTCGCTTTCGGAAAGGTTGCGCAGATCGATCTTGCCGTCGGTTTCCGTGTAACCGTAGAGGAACACATCCTCCCCGTTTTCCGGAGTCAGGGCAAGGTAATCCGTGTCGTTGACTTGAAAGCTACCCAGAATGTTGCATTCCACGACCCCATCGGGAAACTCCAATTTAATAGGATCCATGTTTTTACTCCTTTCTTACAATACATCCAAAAACTGCCGATATGCCGTTGGCAGTCCGATTTTTTCTTCCAATTCCTCTCGGGTGACCCATGTATAGCCCTCAGAGCATTCTCTGCAGAGAAAATACAGTCCCCGAAGGTCCCACTGTATATGGGTAAAAATATGCTTCCGCCGCAGCTCCATAATGGGATCGGACACCGCCACGGACCACTGTTCCAGAAGTTCCCGTCCCTGTGCAAGATTCAGATCCCCCACAGTATCGGGAAATTGCCATAAGCCTGCCAGCAATCCCTTACTCGGTCGCTTGTAGACTGCCAGCTTGTCATCGCAACGGAGGATAAAAACCGTCCGTTCTTCAACAGTTCTTGCCTTTTTCTCCTTCTTTTCGGGGTAGGCTCGGACTTGTCCCTCTTTAAGTGCCTTGCATATGTCCTTCAGGGGACAGGCCTCGCAGTTAGGTGCGCCGTTGGGTACACAAACCACAGCCCCCAATTCCATAAGCGCTTGCGTAAAGTCTCCGCAACGACCTTCGGGGTAAACAGGTGCCAAAAGTTCCTCCGACTCCGGCCGTTCCACTGTCCGAGCCAGAACCCGGGACAGGACGCGGATCACATTCCCATCCACTGCCGGTGTGGCTTCCTCAAAGCAAATGGACGCTATGGCGGCAGAGGTATAAGGGCCGATCCCACTGAGCTTCAGCAATTCCTTTCGGGAAGTTGGGAAAGCTCCAAGCTCCACGATCTGTCTTGCAGCCTTTTGGAGATTCCGCACACGGGAGTAATAGCCCAAGCCTTCCCAAAGCTTCAGGAGCAGATCCTCTTCCGCTTCAGCAAGTGCCTCCACCGTCGGAAGCGCCTGCAAAAATCTGTTGTAATACCCACGGACAGCCTCTACACGGGTCTGCTGGAGCATGATCTCAGACAGCCAGACATGATAAGGCTCTCGATCCCTGCGCCAAGGCAGATCACGCTTGTTGGACTCATACCAAGGCAGTAAGAGGTTCGGTAATTGTTTCGTCATAGGCACCTCCTTCGGAAATCATGTGACCACGCTAATTGATCTATCACCTTCTGTAATGGATTTGAAGCACCCATTTCACTTTGTCGGCCTGTTGTAGCACAGACGACCATTAGAATACCATCAACCATCACTGATGGTTAATGCAGGAACTATCAGAGATGTGAATGATTATTTTCGTAGGTAGGGGCTTCCAAGCTCGTGCCTTCCTCTGATGAGGAAGGTGCCGAAGGCGGAAGGAGAGAAAAAAGCCGAAAATCTGTACCATTTATCGTAAATTCGTGCAAATCACAAGCTTTTCTCTCCCTCACCCTTCGGGAAATCACTTCGGTGATTCCGCACCACGGCTCTGACACTCCACCGGAGTGTCATTCACTCCCGTGGTGTCGCTTCGCTTACCCTCATCAGAGGGAGCCGCTAACTTGGAAGCACCTGCTTATGAAAATCAAATGGCTATTACTGATAGTGCCAACGCGGGCGGACAGGGTCGTCCGCCCCTACAGAAGCGTGTTGCAAAACTGTTAGACAAATCGAGAATTGGAACATTAAATCGTGAAAAATGCCGATCAAATAATTTTCAATTGTCAATTTGAAATTCCTTGTCCATTATAAAAAACTCCCGAAGAGAGGGAGGGTTAACTGCCTCCCTGCCTCCGGGTGATTTCGTTTATTTGCTGCTGTCGTTCTTTGCCCAGCGGCTACGGTAACGGCTCTTTTTGGTGCGGCTCAGTTCATCGTAACGCTTGGCGGCATCGCTGGCGCCTTCGTAAATCAAACGGCTGATGCGTGTAGTGCCGTCCTTTTCCTTATGCAAACGCATACGGATGAGGAAACGTCCGTGTTCGGGACAGTTTGCCATAGTCATGTAGCGCCGTCCCTCCTGTGCGATCCACTGACCGTTTTGCATGGCGACACCGCACTGGGGGCAGTGACTCTGAAGATCGTTCATAGCAGTCATCGCCTCTGCCTTGTCCTCATAGCCGTGGAACACAGACTTGCTGATACAGCCCTCGGGAGGATTACCGTGGAAGCCGTCTGTATGTGCTTGCAGGGACTTCTGATATTCCGCCATACCACGCTTCAGATCCAGACGCTTGCAAACCAGAGCGGTGTGATAGGCATCTCCCAATGCATCATGTGCC
Source organism: Faecousia sp. (assembly GCA_045586205.1). Classification (GTDB taxonomy): domain Bacteria; phylum Bacillota; class Clostridia; order Oscillospirales; family Oscillospiraceae; genus JAZOXB01. The sequence continues at coordinate 14,415 of JAZMZW010000148.1, forward strand.
TGACGGGTGGGTTCAATATTCATCATACCCATCGCAGTTGCCAAGGCTCGCTGAGATGTACCGCATTCCATCTGCTCATTGAAGATCATCTGTGCATTGTACCATGTGGTGATCCAGTCCGGCTCCCCGTCATGGAGGAGAATATTATCCTCCAAAATGGTAATGTCATCAAAGCCCCAAGTGAGGAAAACGCACTCTCCCCCGATCCAGTCACGGAAGCGTTGCAGGGCATCGGGGAAAGGCAGTCCCCGTTCCTTCAGCTCCGCATCCTTGAGACCTGTAAGCTTTGCCACACGGCTGTTGAGCTTTTTATAATACTTAGGCTTCACCAACACCTGAAATTCATCGGCAATGGAGCCATCCTCCAGCATACGCACAGCACCGATCTGAATGATCTCCCCGTGGATCTCCACAGGCAGAACCTTCTTCGCCGCATAAGATCCGGGCCAAGGCTGATTCCATTCCATATCCAATACAATATACTGCAAAAAAGCTCCCTCCTTTTCCACCCTATCATACCACATAATCTTCCCCTTAGCAACTATGATTTTCAGAAAAAACAAAATATACAAGTTGACATTTGACAGTGGAAAGTGGACAGTGACAAGAAATCTAAGCTTGTCAATCAAGGAACCGAGACAGAAGAAAAAGTCTCCGTCTCGGTTAACGATCAACTATCCACTTTCAACTTTCCACTACAGACAGACGCTGTTACTTATCCATGTTTCTAAAGAATCCCATGGTCTCCGTTACGGGGGTGAGGTAGGCGAAGGTATCGGGGAAGCGTTTGAGGATCTGCTGGAAGGGAACGATCTGCTTCTTGTTGACCACACAGATCAGGAGGGTCTTTTCCTCACGGGTAAAGCTACCCACCGCAGGGACCTCCGTAACCCCGTGACCCAACTCTGCAATGAGGGTCTGTGCCAGTTCTTCGGGATACTTTGTGATGATTTCGAATTTAATGGCTTCTTTGATACCCTTAAGCACAAGATCGGAAACCTTACTGAGAGTGAAGCAGTAAATCAAGCAGAACAGCACCGGCTCGATCTGGTAGCCGTAAACAAAGTATGATAGAATCGCTACAGAAGCATTGAGGGCAAAGAGTACCCAAACCATACTTTGTTCGGGCTTGTAATGGTGTACCAGTTCTGCGATCAGATCCGTACCGCCGGTACAGCTACCACGCTTGAGCACAATGGCAACAGCGAAGCCGGTGAGCATACCGCCGATAATAGGCGCAAGCAAGGGACTGTGTTCCGTCTGATAAACGATCATGGACAGATCAAACTGCTCCATAAGGTACATCCAGCCGGAGAGGAAGAAGGAGTAAATACCGGACTTAATGGCATAGCCCTTATCCACAACTATGAATGTGAGCATGACCAGAGGTACATTGACGATCACATTCATGATACTCATGGGGAAGCCCCACTTCTGCTGGATCATAGTCTCCAAACCGGGAAGTCCCGCAGGCGCAAATTCATTGGGGAAAATAAAGATCTCAAAAGCAACCGCATAGATCAGCGCAGAAAGAATAATATTCAGCAGATCTCTAAAAGAAAGAATACGTTTCATCCAAATTCCTCCATATCATTTCTTAGCCCCACATATATACCAGTTTTCTACAAAAAAGTCAAGGTGAATTTTTCAAACAGGACCTGTAAATTTCCCATTACTGCATAATTTATAATATATCAAACAGCCTACGGCATGGTAGGCACCAAGGACTGAGGGATTGTAGCCGCACTACGATTTCGCCGAAAACAAAATTCCATAAAGAAGCCTAATCCGCACAATCCCTCCGCCTTCGGCACCTCCCTTTACACAAGGGAGGCACTAAATCGGAACCCCTACCTAAAAAATCAAAATTCAGCGAATGGTGATGGTCCAGGGGTTTTCGTACCATTGACCCTTTTCCAGTTCGATCATACCGGGGCGGCTTGCCCAGTCTTCGGCGATGCCGTCACGGCCGGGGAGACTCTGCCAAGGCTCGATGCAGATGTAGGGAGCATCCGTGAAAGATGCCTGCCAGAAGCCGATATAGGGCATTGCGGGATACTGCACCTCCACAGCTCTACCCTCTCCGCTTTGATGCTCCAGAATCACCGTATCACCGGCATTGCGCAGAACGATGGCATCGTTGTCAAAGAGTCCGTGTTCCAGAGGCAGACAGCCGTCCTTGACCTCATAATCGTATTCCCGTACCAGAAGTCCCTTGTCGGAGAATTCCGCACGGAGGGTCTTGCCGATCTTGGGGAAGCGGAGGCGGTATTCTTCAAAAATGCCACCCTCCGTCATGGGAACATAGAAACCGGGATGTCCGCCCAAGCCGAAGCGCAGAGTCCCTTCTTCGGGATTGTATACACGGAAGCAAACCTCGAGCTTATTGCCATTGAGAGTATAGCGGACCTCATAGTGGAAGGCAAAGGGATACTGCTCCCGAGTTTCTGCACTGTCTGTGAGAATAAAGGTAGCGGTATTGTCCTCTACCACAGCTTCCATATGGCTCTTCTGAGCAAAGCCATGACAGCCCATAGCATAGATCTTGCCCTCATAGGTATACTTACCGTCCATAAGACGGCCTACAGTGGGGAAGAGATTTACTGCTCTGTCTTCCCAATACTTGGGATCACCCTGCCAGAGATATTCGTGGCCGTCGGCAGTTTGGATAGACCAAAGCTCTGCGCCTACGGGATTGATCTCCACACGGAGAATGCCGTTATACAATACAACATTGTCAGCCTTGTTACACATAGTAAAAGCCTCCTGTTTTTTCTTTTATCATATCATGTCCCTCCCCTTCTGTCAAACATATATCCTGAAATTTTCCGTACAAACGACAACTTGCAAGTCTCTCTTGCCCTACTCAGAAACCACACCGACCGTCGACCCTTTCAGGTCGGCGGTCGGTGGGATCATTTAGATAAAGTTTTGTTTTAGCTGAGGAAGTAGGCCTTAGCGCTGTCGGAGTAGGCAATGAGCGCCTTACACAGTACCAGCAGGTCATCCTTCTTGTTGTTGCCGTAGGTATCGGCACTGTATTGGAGAGTTGCGGAAACGGGAGTTTCTCCGTAGAAGATCTGCACGGATACCACTTCTCTCAATTCGGAAGCCAGCAGAGTGTCCAGCGTAAAGGCATAGAGGACACTGCCGGTGCCGTAGGCCTGAGGATCTGTAAGGGTCACATTCATGTCTTCCCCATAGAGATCCTTGTAGCTGACTTTCAGAGTAAGATCTGCAAGATCTCCCGTAAAGCCGGCGGGGTTGAAGATGAACTTCAGGCAGACCTTGCTGTCCAGATCCAAGCCCTTACCTGCCCATGCAATAGGTGCATTGGGAAGATCGTTCAGCACTGTATTGGTATTGCCGAAGGTCACGGCTTCCATGTCGGACA